>JALZKK010000127.1 GCA_030859285.1 Acidobacteriota bacterium
GGCCAACCGTTGCCGACGATTACTTTGAAAACAGTGGCCGGCGCAGCCGCGAGCGTGCGGCAATATCTAAAACCCGGAAGACGCGCGCTGATCAACGTCTGGGCGACTTGGTGCGTGCCGTGCGCGAAAGAGATGCCGGAGCTTGAGCGTCTGCGCGCATCGCTGGCCGCCAACAGCGTCGATCTGATCGGCTTGAATGTGGACGCCGAGCCGGACGCCGACGTGAAAGGCTTCCTTAAAATTCATCGCGTGAGTTACCCGATCTACGTCGGCGGTGTCCCCGCGATTGAGCAACTCTACGCGACCGACGAACTCTCCGTCCCGCTTTCCGTCGTCGTCAACGACAAAGGCATCGTCACAGAGATCATTCCCGGCTGGTCGGAGAAAACACAAAAACGTTTCGCCGCGCTTGCCGGCAAATAATAAGTTCGATGCTTTTCGTAGCCAGCGAAGGAGAAACATGATGATTGATAAACTAATTGCCATTCTACTCTGCTGTAGTCTTTCAAGTTTGTCATTAGCTCAAGGCAGAGAGCAAAAGCCAGCAACCCAAACAACACAGCCCGTTCAGAATGTTCAAGGGCTGCCAGCCCCTAAAGTCAGAGAAATCGAGTTGCTTATCTCGGCTTGGATACGGCAACACAAAGCCCCCGCGTTATCGGTTGCCATTGTTACCGACAACAAAATGAGTTTCTCGGAAGGTTACGGTTTGGCAGACGTGGAGAATAATGTTTCAGCGCGAAGCGATACGGCGTATCGTCTGGCCTCAATTGCCAAATCACTGACGGCAGTCGCCGTGTTGCAGCTTGTCGAACGCGGAAAACTCGATTTAGATGCGCCGATTAACAAATACTGCACTGCTTACCCGGAAAAGCAATCCTTAAAAGACGCACCCGATAAACAGTTTTCAATCACCGCGCGCCAACTGCTCGTGCATCAATCGGGCGTGCGTCATAACAAAGTGCCGGACGAAATTATCAGCACGCGGCATTACGCCAGCATTGACGAAGCCATCGGCTCGTTCGCGGGCGATGCGCTCGTCGTCGAACCGGAAACAAAATACTCGTATTCAACGCCCGGCTACACACTGTTGGGTTGTGCGACTGAGGGCGCGTCGGGCGTGTCGTACATTGATTACGTGCGCGAAAACATATTCAAACCCGCCGGAATGACGCGCACTTTTATTGACGACGTTTATGCAATTATTCCGAACCGCGCTCGCGGCTATCGCAAAACTGAAAAAGGCGAAATTCAAAATGCGCCGCTGCACGACACCAGCATCAAAATTCCGGGCGGTGGCTTGGTGACGACCGCCGAAGATTTGGCAAAATTCACCATTGCCGTCAATAACAATCAACTCGTCAAGCCGGAAACGCTCGCTCAAATGTGGTCAAAGCCAAAGACACGCGACGGCAAAGAGCAAAGCTACGCATTCGGGTTTCTCGTCGGCGCGGACAAGGGACAGCGAAAGATTTTTAACGACGGCAGCCAAGCGGGAACAAGAACTTATCTTTTTATGCTGCCTGAAAAGGGTTTTGCCGTCGCCTTGATGACGAATCTGGAGCGGGCTTCGTGTGAAGAACTCGCTCCGAAAATTGCAGATGTCGTGTTTGATGTTGTGCCGAGAGTAAATCCGAATGTTAGTTCAAACCTTTACGAGGCGCTTGTCGGACAATACCAACTCACCCCTAATCTCATTTTGACCGTGACGAAAGAGGATAATCGGTTGATGGGGCAAGCTACAGGTCAGCCGAAAGTAGAACTTTTCCCAGAAACGGAGACGAAGTTCTTCATGCGCGTTGTTGATGCTCGAATCGCCTTTGCCAAAAATGAACAGGGACAAGTAACGGGCTTGATTTTTAAGCAAGGCGGGCGCGAAGCGCAGGCGAATAAGATAAAGTAGCGGCGTTACAGGTAACGCCATGTTGAACAAGTCGTTGGAGCGGAGCGCGAATAGCGCGGCTTTCATCCGCAAGACTTAGATGCTTGATGCGTTGTGTGCGCGTCGACTGCATGTCGCTGTCCAAAGTTCAAGGTTCAAAGTCAAGAACATCATCTTCAGACTTTGAACCTTGAATTTTTAGAATCGTCCTTGCGCGACCAACAATTCGGCGTTGAGAATCGCCGCGCCCGCCGCGCCGCGAATCGTGTTGTGGCTGAGTGAGACGAAACGGAGATCGAGGACGTTATCTTTAGCGATGCGCCCGATGGTGACGCTCATGCCGTTGCCCGCGTCGCGGTCGAGGCGCGGCTGCGGGCGATCCAATTCCTCGCGGACGACGAGCGGGCGCACGGGCGCAGTGTGCAGCTTCAATTCTTGCGGCAGGGAAGTGAAAGACGCGAGCGTTTCTTTCACTTCTTCAATGGTCGCAGGCCGCGCGAGCTTAACGCGCACCGCCGCCGTGTGGCCGTCGGTGACGTTGACGCGATGGCATTGCGCGCTCACCTTGCACGCGGCCATTTCAATTTTGCCGTCTCTCAACTCGCCGAGCAGCTTGCGCGTTTCATTCTCAATCTTCTCTTCTTCGCCGGAGATAAACGGAAACAAATTGTCCGTGATGTCCAACGATGCGACGCCCGGATAACCCGCGCCGGAGATGGCTTGCATCGTCGTCGCTGCGACTGCTTCGACGCCGAAACGTCGATGGAGCGGCGCAAGCGGCATCACGATCCCGATGGCCGAACAGTTCGGATTCGTGACGATGAAGCCACGCCCACCGAAACGCTCACGCTGCCGTTCGACGAGCGCGAGATGCCCGTGATTGACTTCCGGGATCAACAGCGGCACGTCCTCATCCATGCGAAACGCCGACGAATTGCTGATCACCGAAAAACCTGCCCGCGCGAACGCTTCTTCAGTAACGCGCGCCATCTCGCCCGGCAAACTCGAAAAGATCAGATCGCAATCCAACGGCGGCTCCGGCGCTTGCACGCGCAATTCACGCACGCCCTCCGGCATCTCACCCGCGAGTTTCCAAGAGCAAGCCTCCGCATAACTCTTGCCTTGCGAGCGATCCGACGCCGCCAGCGCCGCGACCGTAAACTGCGGATGATTTTCCAGCAGTTGCACAAAACGCTGCCCGACTGTGCCGGTTGCGCCTAAAATGCCGACTCGATATTTTTTGCTCATCGATGACCTCACAAAAACTAATCGCCACCCGTCTTCATTTCTTTTAGCGCCTCTTTCATCCGCCGCACGCCTTCCGTCAACTTCTCTTCGTCGGCGCAGAAGGAGACGCGCAAGTAATTCTCGCACTCTTTCCCAAACGCCACGCCGGGGACGGTAATGACTTTGTGCGCGAGCAAGGCTTCGGCGACGGCGAGCGAATGGCCGTGAGCCGATACGTCAAGCATCACATAGAAGGCCCCATCGGGCGCGACGGCGGGCAAGCGTAACTCTCGCTCAATGAGCGAGAGCAGATGATTGCGGCGGGCGCGGAATGTGTCGCGGATTGCGGCGTGCGCTTGTTCGGCAGCGGGTGTCCATGCCGCGAGCGCGGACTTTTGCGAGACGGTCGAGGCGCAGGTCGTGACGTAGCCGTGCAGGATGAGAGCACTGCTGATCACAGGTTGCGGCCCGCACATCCACCCCAAGCGCCAGCCAGTCATGCTCATCGATTTCGATAGCCCGCTGATAACGAGCGTGCGCTGCGAGCAAAACTCGGAGATCGATGCGGGACATTCTGCTGTGTAATACAACTCGCGATAAATCTCGTCGCTGACGACGAAAGCATTGGTCCCCCGCATCGCTGCGGCCATCGTGTCGAGATCGTCTCGCGTCAAAGCGCGTCCGGTCGGATTTGAGGGGCTAATGCAAACCACGACTTTCGTGCGCGGCGAGAGCGCGCGGCGAAATTCTTCCGTGTCAAAACTGAAACCGCTCGCGGCGGGCATTCGATAAAAGCGCGGTTCGCCGCCCGCCATTCGCACAATCGTCGGATACGCGACGAAGCCGGGATCGGGCAGTAAGACTTCATCGCCTTCATCGACCAAAGTCATCAATGCAAGATAGAGAGCTTCTTGCGAGCCAGCAGTGACGATCACTTGATCAGGTGTCGCGTTGAGTTGCGGATAGTCACTCGCAATCAACTCGCGCAACACGGGCAGGCCGGCGTGCGTCGTGTAGCCGTTCTGTTCTTCCGTGACGACGCGCGCGGCCTCATGGCGAATGACTTCGGGCGTCAATAAATCCGGCTCGCCCAAGCCGAGATTGATGCTACCCGGCAACGCGCGGTCGAAGATTTGCCGGATCAGACTCTTCTCGATCCCTTGCAGCCGCACCGCCGGTCGAAACTCTGACTCTTGATTAAGATTGAGACTCAACGCCGCCGTCCTCAAAACTGTCAAGCAATTTAACCATGAAGAACACGAAGCAGGAAAGATTGAACGATGAACGCGGAATGGTGAATGAGTAATGAGAAGCAACTTGTCTTCCATTCATCAATCATTATTCTCATCTCATCTTCGTGTTCTTCGTGCGCTTCGTGTCTTTCGTGTTTAGCCTTTGACGCTCTGCCAAGCATTACGTCAAAGACTGGCTTCAACGCAACACATCTTCCAACTGCACGGCGCGGTCGGTCTTCTCGTCGCGGTACTTGACGATGACGGGCGCGTAGAGCGAGAGACCCCATTCGCGCCCGCGCTCGGTTTGGACGGCGCGTGCGCCGGGGACGACGACCGCGCCCGCCGGAATCTCCAGCGGTTGGTCCCCTTCGCGCCGGTAAATTCTTTCGCGGGCGAGATCATAGACGGGCGTCGAGCCGGTCAGGATCACGCCCGCCGCCAGCACCGCGCGCGCGCGAACAATCGTGCCTTCGTAAATCCCGCAATTGCCGCCGACCAGCACATCGTCTTCGATGATCACGGGCAGCGCGCCGATGGGTTCGATGACGCCGCCTACTTGTGCGGCGGCGGAGAGATGCACGCGCCGGCCCACTTGCGCGCACGAACCGACGAGCGCGTGGCTGTCGATCATCGTGCCTTCATCGACGTAAGCGCCGACGTTGACGTACATCGGCGGCATACAGACGACGCCCGGCGCGAGGTATGCGCCATCACGAATACTCGATCCGCCCGGCACGATCCGCACGTTGTCTGCGAGCTTGGTGTCGCGCGCCGGATACGTATCTTTGTCGAAGAAGCGCAGCGGCGCGTCTGCTTGCGACATCTCGACAAGCGCGCCCATGCGAAAGCCGAGCAGGATGCCGTGCTTGACCCATGTGTTCGCGCGCCAGTTTCCTTGAGCGTCTTTCTCAGCCGCCCGCGCCGCGCCGCGATTGAGCGCGGCTTTGAACTCGCCGAACAGAACTCGATGTTCGTCCGTGTAACGCTCGATATTTTGCGCGGCCAGTTGCTCAATGCGCTCACGCAGTTCCATGCGCCGTCTCCTTCAGCATTTCAAGCTCGACCAAAATCTCGCGCATCCGCTCTCGCGTCGCATCTTGCACCGGGACGAGTGGCAGGCGGAAATTTTCTTCGATTCGATTCATCAGCGCGAGTGCGGCTTTGACGGGGCCGGGGCTGGACTCGATGAAGTTTGCTTCCATCAACGGCAGCAATTGGTAATGCAGCGCGCGTGATTGGTCCCACTCGCCGGCGAGCGACTGTTCGACCATGCGGGACATCAACGCCGGCGCTTCGTTCGACGCCACCGAAATCACGCCGTCCGCGCCGAGTGCGAGGAGCGGAAACGTCAACGCATCGTCGCCCGACAGCACGCGAAAATTTGCAGGCCGCTCGCGCAAGATTTCCATGATCTGCGAGACGTTGCCCGAAGCCTCTTTGACGGCGGCGATGTTCTCGATCTCGCGCGCGAGCCGGAGCGTCGTCTGCGTTGTAATGTTGACGCCGCAACGCCCCGGCACGTTATAGACGACGACGGGCAAACCTGCGACCGCCCCGGCGACGGCGTGGAAGTGCGCGAAGAGACCGGCTTGTGTCGGCTTGTTGTAATAAGGCGCGACGACCAGCACAGCATCCGCGCCGAGTTCGCGTGCCGCACGCGCATACGCACACGCAGCAGCGGTCGAATTGCTCCCCGTCCCCGCGATCACGCGCGCGCCTCGTTCGTGCGCGACGTCGATCACGAGCTTGATCACGCGCCGGTCTTCCTCTTCCGTCAACGTCGCGCTTTCACCCGTCGTCCCGCAGGGGACCAACAGCTTGACGCCGCTCTCGATTTGCCATACGACGAAAGCGCGCAGCCTCTCCTCGTCGATCTCCCCGCCCGCTTTGAACGGTGTCACCAACGCCGTCGCGCATCCGCGCAGCCATTCAGTCTTCATCTCAACCTCCAAAAAGCAGTGGCGAGTGACAAGTGACGAGTGACGAGCGAGAACATGTTTTTATCTCGGCACTCGTCACTTGCTACTCGTCACTTGCCATTCGTCACTGTTGTTAGCATTTCGTCGATCATTTCCGAAAATTCATAAACGCCGCGTTTGTTAATGATCCATTCGGCGGCGAGGAGCGCGCCGGCGGCGAAGCCTTCGCGGGTGCGCGCCGTGTGCGTCAAAGTGATCTGATCGGCGGCGGAGTCGAAGCCGACGCGGTGCGTGCCGGGAATGTGGCCGGCGCGCGTGCTGGCGATGGGGATGTCGCGCGCGATTTGCGCGGCCAGCAGATCACGCAGAACAAGCGCTGTCCCAGATGGAGCGTCGCGTTTGCGTGAATGATGCGCCTCTTCGATGAAAGGTGCATAGTCGTCGAAGCGCTGAAAGAATTTGGCGGCGCGAGCGACGAGCCGATAGAAAATGTTGACGCCAATCGAGAAGTTCGCGCCATAGACGAGCGCGCCTTGATGCTCTTCGACAAGGCGGCGGACGCGCTCCCTCTGCTCGTTCCAGCCGGTCGTGCC
>JALZKK010000196.1 GCA_030859285.1 Acidobacteriota bacterium
GTAACTGTATGCCCACTGTGCCGATTATCTTTCACGCTCACACTTCTACTACGCTGGAGAAGTGTGTAGCAACTAAAGTCTTGCGCTGAAAGCGCATAGTTTCAACTAGCGTGCTGGAACAATGAAAATAAGCGCGCCGCGCCGTTTGCTCATGTGAGTGAGTTTGACCGTCTCACGCGGCTCTCGCATAATCGCCGGCTATGAAGACTGCCATCATTCATCATCCGGTTTTTTATCAGCACGACACCGGCGCAGGGCATCCCGAACAACCTGAGCGTTACGCGGCGGTGATGCAGGCGTTGCGCGGCGATGCGAAGTTGTGGCCGCAGTTGTTGGAACTGGAAGCGCAGCCCGCTCCACGTGGCGATGTGCAGGCGTGCCACACGCCGCAGCATTACAAGCACGTCGAGCAAGCCGTCAGTGAAGGCATCGGTTATCTCGACGCCGACACAATTGTTTCGTTGCATTCGCTCGACGCGGCTTTGCGCGCAGCGGGCGGGGCGTGCCGCGCCGTCAATGCTTTGATGAACGGCGAGGCGCAGAACGCTTTCTTGGCCGCGCGCCCGCCCGGCCATCATGCGACGAGCGAGCGAGCGATGGGCTTTTGTCTCTTCAACACAGTCGCCATCGCCGCGCGTTACGCGCAGTCGCATTATCAAGAGATCGAGCGCGTCGCCGTCGTCGATTGGGATGTGCATCACGGCAACGGGACGCAGGGGATTTTCTACGACGACCCGACGGTCTTCTTTTATTCCGCGCATCAATACCCGTGGTATCCCGGCACGGGCGCGCGCGGCGAGACGGGACAGGGACGCGGGCGCGGCTACACCTTAAACGTCCCGGTGCGCGCCGCGACTCCTGCCAAACAACATCGCCGCATGTTCGAGACCGGGCTGGAAGAGATGAGCGATAAATTCAAACCCGATCTGATCTTCATCTCTGCCGGCTTCGACGCGCACGCTGGCGATCCGCTCGGCCAACTGCTGCTCGAAGACGAAGACTTCATCGAGATGACGCGCGCGGTCAAAGACTGGGCGCGCGAAATTTGTCAGGGGCGAGTGATCTCCTGTCTCGAAGGCGGTTACAACTTGAACACTCTCGGCGAGACGGTGCGCGCGCACGTGCAAGCGTTGAGCGAAGACTGAAGCAGGAGGAGGCAGGGGCAGGAGGCAGTCAGGCCGCCAATCATGTCCCCCTGCCGTCTGCTTCCTGCTCCTGCCTCCTGTATTGATGACTTCTCTGACTTACATGCAGTTGCTTCGCGGCAATCGCGCGTTTCGGCGGTTGTGGTGGGGGCAGGTGATTTCGGAGCTGGGCAATTGGTTCAACTTTATTGCCGGGCTGGGGTTGGTGCGCGCCGTCTCAGGCGGCGATCCGAGTGTGACGGCGGCAGTGTTGATGCTGCGGCTCGCGCCGTTTGCGTTGTTTGCGCCGTTGGCGGGCGCGTGTGTGGATCGTTGGTCGCGGCGGACGGTGATGCTCGTGACGGACGCGGGGCGCGCGGTGTTGGCGTGTGGATTCTTGCTGGTGCGCGGGCCGGAAGATTTATGGATCGCTTACGTTTGCACTTTTGCCATGACGATGCTGACGGCGTTCTTCGAGGCAGCAAAGAACGCGGCGTTGCCGAACATTGCGGGCGAGCGCGGGTTGCTCGCGGGCAACGCTTTGATGTTCTCGTCGCGGTTCTTGCTGATGTCGATTGGCGTGGCATTGGGCGGGGCGGCGTCGGCGCGGTTCGGGTATGAGGTCGCGTTTGTCATCAACGCGGTGTCGTTCGTCGCTTCATACATTTCGATCTGGTTGATTCCAGAAGGTGAGATGCGAGCGGCAGGCGCAACGGCGGTTGAGAGTGATGCTCAACAAATGTCGGGCAGCGTGTGGTTCCGTCTGTGGGCGGACATTCGCGAGGGGTGGTCTTACATTTGGCAACATCGTTTAGTGTCGGCTTTGATCGGCGTCAACATTTTGTGGGCGACGGGCGGGGGCGCAATCTATTTGGTTTACGATCAACTCGGCGCGAACTACTTCGCGGCGCGCGAGGGCTACGCGCCGGACATGGCGGCGGCAGCCTTTTACGTTGCATCAGGTGTCGGGCTGGTCGTCGCAATGGCTTGTGCGCGTCGCATCGGCGATTACGTAGCGGCGCGCGGTTGGACGGTGGCGCTGATCGGTTGGGGCATTATCGCGCATGGCGTCACGTTCGCGCTGGTGGGTTTTATGCCGACGCTAGTGTTGGCGTGTGTGGTGACTTTCATCTCGCGGTTGTTTATTGGCGTCGAGTTCGCGGTGCAAGACACGCTGCTGATGCGCGCGCTGCCGGACAGAGTGCGCGGGCGCGTGTTGATTACGGATCGGGCGGCGGAGATGTCGGTGATGGGACTCGGCGCGCAGGCGTTCGGCTGGACGTTGGAATGGATCACGCCGCAAGGTCTAGCGATCATTTCAGGGTTGCTGTCGGCGAGTCCGGGCGTGCTGTGGCTGTTGCTGTTCGCGACGGGCAAACTGCGCCTGCCGGTGAAGGAGGAAGCGCCGCCCATGACGACGACGGAAGAGGCTGAGTTAGCGGCAGCGCGTTGAAACAGGAATTGTGAGGCGGACGTAAGAAACGAATGTTGCAAACGTAAGAGTCTAAATTGAAACACGCGAGAATGGGACACCAAGAAAGAGACAGGATTGACAGGATGCACAAGATCAAGCCAGAAGATCATGCATCATCATCCTTCTTTCATCCTGTCCATCCTGTTAATCCTGTCTCTTTCTTTCGTGGTTTGATTTAGGAATTTTTCAAAAGCCTCTGAAGAGAAATGAGCGTGACTGTGAAAAAAGCGAGAGAGTCTGTGAGCCGCGCGCGGCTCTGGCTGCGGCGTGTGATGCCGCGCGTGGCGGTGGCGGCGGGCGTGAGCTTTGTCCTGCGCGCGCTGGTCCAAGACTTTTTTCCTGCATGGCACGACAGCTCGTTTTTCGGCTCCATGCTTAATTTCGTGACGACACTGCTGGTTGTGCCGATGCTCGTTTATTACGGCTACAAAACGCTGCGTTGGTTGAAGCAAAAGTTATTGTGGCGCGTGCGCCGCCGGTTGATTATTACTTACTTGTTCGTTGGCTTGACGCCGATTGTGCTGTTGGCCGGACTTGGTTTCCTCTTCGGTTACAGCATGGCGCTCAATTCGATGGCCGACACCGTGATGAAAGAGGTCGGCGCGACTGAACGGGAGACGTTGGCGAACGCGCGCGGCCTCGCCGACGCGCTCGATGATTTACCGGCGGGGACGAACGGTGAACGGCTGCAAGCGTGGCTCGACGAGCGCAATCGCCTGCTGCAAGCCTCGCTGCCGGGCGCGCGCATTGTCGTCTGGCGCGGCGCGGATAACACAAGGGCAGAGACGTTAGACTTGAGCCGGCCCGCGCTGTTTGTCAGCGAGCCGGAAGGAGAATGGGTGCGCGCGGTCGGCGATTCGCAATTGCCGCTCGGTGCGCCGCTGCCTGAGTGGTTGCGCGAACGCGAGGAGTGGAGCGGGCTGTCGATCATTCCTTCGAGCGATCCGCGCGCGCGGTATGGTTCGCCTTCGCTGCGCGCGTTGGCGCGGCGGGAAAGCGATGGCCGCGCGTTGGCATTGCTGTTGATCGTTCCGGTCAGCCGTGCGTTGGTCGAGCAAGTTCGCGAGAGTACGGGGATTCGTGTGCGCCCGGCGTTTTCCAATCGCTCACTCTTCGCTCCGGGACCAGCACGAAAAACGAACGTTAAGATCACTTCCAGCAGCGAACGCCGTAAGCCGGTCGTGACCATTGAAGAGACGAGCAACGAAGGCCGGGAAGTGAACCGCAATATCGATCAACTCGGCGAAGAACGGACAGACGAGAGTCATGCCATCGTGGTGATGCCGGTGACGAATTGGCTCGACGGCGAGCGGGAGCGCTACATCACCTTCATGTTTCCTTCCAGTGTCGCGGCGGCGCGCGGCTATGCGCTCGAACGTGGTTATCTCGGACAAGAATTCCGGCTCAACAACGTGCTGCTGGTCTTCGTCGTGATCTTCGCTGTCTTCGAGTTGCTCGCCCTGCTCGCCGCCGGCTGGATCACGCGCGCTGTCACCGGCACAGTTCACAAACTTCATCAGGCCACCGAGTTCATCAAGCGCGGCGATTTTTCACACCGCGTCAAGGTGCGCTCGCACGATCAGTTGGGCGAACTGTCCATCGCTTTCAACGAGATGTCGGCCAACGTCGAGACGCTGTTGCAGGAGCGCGTCAAACACGAGCGATTGGAACGCGAGGTCGAGATCGCGCATGAAGTGCAGACCCATCTTTTCCCGCGCGAAGTGCCGCGCCTTGAGTCGGCGGAGATCGTCGGTGAATGCCGGGCCGCGCGCGGCGTGGCCGGCGATTATTACGACTACGCGGAGATCGTGCCGGGACTCATTGCCTTCGCGCTCGGCGACGTGGCGGGCAAGGGCATCTCCGCTTCGCTCGTGATGTCGAATTTGCAAGCCGCGTTGCGCGCGCAGGTCACAATCTTGGCCGAGCGTTGGAAACTCGCCGAGTCGGCCCTAACGGTCGCCGCCGCTGCGACAGCGGTTGCGCCGACCGTCGAGCCGATGCTCGAACAGAGTCTCGATCTGCCGTGCGGCGTGACCGGCGTGGATACCGCCTGCGCGGTCGAGAACATGGTCGCCAGTATCAACGAACAACTGTGCCGCAGCACCGACTCAAATCGCTTCGCCACTTTCTTTCTCGCACTCTACGACGACCGCACGCGCCGCCTGCGCTACACCAACGCCGGCCACAACGATCCGCTGCTCGTGCGCGCCGATGGGAGTGTGGAAAAGTTAAACGCGGGTGGCACCGTCCTCGGCGCGTTCGAGTGGGTGCGCTACGAAGAGGCCGCGACGACGCTTGCGCCCGGCGATCTACTGCTCGTCTTCTCCGACGGCTTCAGCGAAGCGCAGAACACTGTCGGCGAAGAGTACGGCGAAGCACGCCTCGCGCAATTCGCCGCCGCGCGCCGCCACAAAACAGCAGACGAGATTCGCCGCGCCGTCTTCGAGGAGATCGATAATTGGTCAGGTGGACAAGAGCGCGGCGACGATCAGACAGTCGTGATCCTCAAAGCGCGTTAAGAGCATGAGAATAGACAGGATTAACAAGATTCACGGGATGAGCCAATCAAGGTGCGACCCGTATGGCTTCTTTCATCTTGTCAATCCTGTCCAATTCTTTCCTGCTTTGATTTAGAGCGCGGTGATCATAGCTGCTCGCGCGCCCATTAGCTCGGAGAAATCTTTGGTGTAGATCGTCTCGACGCGGCGGACGCGGCGGACGGCTTCGATCAATTCATCGGTGGTGAGATAGCCGTTCTCGACGTGTGAGATGGCCCATGCCTTGATGTGCGCGGCGGCTTCGAGCATCTCTTCGACAAAGTGGAGATATTGCTGTTTGGTTTCGGCTCGCGCACCCAAACGTCCCGCGTGGGCTTTCGCAAATTCATCCCAAAACGCGCCGTCGCCGCGCACCCATTCCTCGCGCCATGCGGACAGAGCATCACGACGCACAGTGTTACGCGCGGCTCCGGGCAAGCGGAGGAAGAGCAGATCGGCGCGCCCCTCGGCGACGAAGTGGCGCGCTTCTTTGTTGTGGCTGGTGTTGCGTTGGGCGTTGTCGGCGGGTGCGGGTAGCGCGTCGCGCAGCCGCGTGAAAACGCGCGAGAGCGGTTGGCGGAGTTCCAACGTCGATTCGTCGAAAGAGAGCGCGTAATCACCAACCATCATGCCGACATTTAACGCAAGCGCCTGCTTGATGTCGCCTGTTAGTTGCTCGGCGTTCTCGCGCAAGTTGTCGAACCACCAAGCATCGGTCTCGCCGAACCATTGGCGCAAGGCCGGGTTTCGCAGCTTGTGGCGCGGCACGTAAACGTCTTCCAATAGCATGGACACATCTTCGTCGGTCAATTGCTCTCGGTTGTTCTCGATGCGTGCGATGCCTTTGATCCAAGCCCATTGGGCGGCGTCGTTGACGGCGACTTGCATGCCCCAACGCTTGACCGTTGCCGCCAGATCAGGCTCGCCGGCGAACGGCTCGATGAGCGAGCGGAAACGGAGGCGGCGCAGGACGCTCAACTCGAAGGCCAGCCAGCCGCGCGGTGTGTTGGCGTTGATGTTAGGCATGATTCGCGGTGTCTGAAGTGTCGAAAGTTTCGCTGGCAGTCGCCGCCTGTTGGTGTGGCTCTGCTGGCTGTGGCGGCGCGTCAGGATTGGTCCCCTGCGGTGGCGACAATGGTTTCACATCTGCGGGCTGCCCGGCGTTGCCATTCCACTGAACCGCCAGCACGGGCAAAGTTGTCCCCGGCGGCGAAAGGCTTTGCGTTGGCGGCTCGGAACGCGCGAATGATCTCAACTCAGCTACGCCGTGCAGCGACAGCAATGCGCGAACAACTTGCGGATCAAATTCGATCCCGGCCCATTCTGTTAAGTGACGGCGCGCGTCTTCTTCGGTGTAGGCGGGACGAAAGGGGCGCGCGTCAGTCAGTGCGGCATAGGCGTCGGCGGCGCGCAGAAGACGCGCGGCTAACGGAATCTGTTCGCGCCGCAGGGCGTCCGGGTAGCCCGTGCCGTTCCACCATTCGTGATGCCAGCGCACTAAAAGTTGCGCGCCCCGATCCGCGCCCACACGCGCGATCTCTTGCTCGCCGATCACCGGATGCCGCGCCAGATCGATGCGCTCGTCTGCGGTCAGCGCGCCGCGTCGATGGATGTAATCGCGCAGCATGGCTAACTCGCCGAGATCGTGGCCCAGCGCCGCCCAACGCAGCGACGAGCGATCCGCGCCGCCCAGCCCGAATGCTGTCGCCAACTCGTCGGCGATCCGCGCCACCCGCGCGGCGTGCGGATGAGCATAATTCTCAAACTCATCCGCCGCCTGTGCGAGCCGCGCCAGAATTTCCTGCGTGACTCGCTCCTCTCTCGTCAACTGCGCTTGCATAAAATCATCGTGAATAGTTTCGAGTTTCGAGTTTCGGGTGAAAGCCTTTCAACTCGAAACCCGAAACGGTCTTACGATTCACTTCATTTCCTTTCTTTCATCCGTTCGAGCATGACGCGCGCGGCGGTGGATTGTGGATCGAGGGCGAGCGCGCGCTCAAGTTCGCTCGCGGCCCGGTGAAATTGTTTGAGAGTTTGATACAGCTCGGCCAGCATCACGTGATAAGCGGCGTTGCGTTCGTCGAGGTGGATCGCGGTGCGTAATTCGGTCTCGGCTTGGCGGCGCGTGTTCTCATTCTGCGCGAGGGCGCGACCGTAGTAAGCATGATAGCGCGCTTCGGCAGGCGCGAGCCGCGCCGCTTCGTCGAAAAACTTGATGGCCGAAATGTGATTGCCGATCTTCGATGCTGCCAGCCCTTGTTGGAAGAGTTCCGCCGCTTGCTCCTGCGGAGACAGCGCATTGAACGCCGCGTTCGACGTGTCACGCGCCGGCCCTTTGGCATTGGGCGCGGGCGCGCTCGCTTGTGCAGATAAACGCAGATCGTAAGCGGCGCGGTCTTTATCGCTCTTGAGAATCTCGTAAGCCTGCGCGATCTTTCCGAAAGCCTGTTCGATACGGGCGCGCGTGGCGTCTTCTACTGCGCGCCGGAAGCGGTCGGGGTGAAAACGTTTGGCGAGCGCGTAGTACGCCCCTTTGATCTCGGCGGGCGCGGCGTCCGTCTCGACGCCGAGAAGTTCATAATGAGTTGACGCACAGACGCGCGTTAGCAAAGCGTCGATCTCGAACGGGATATTGGCAGTCGCATCGGCAGCCGGCGCGACTGTTCCTTCAATAGCTGTGCGCGCCACTTCAATCTGCGCGCGCGCCGGCTGCTCCGTCGCCGGTTGGTCGTTAGTTGCGATGATCGCCGCCGCACCGGGAGTTGCGGACGCAAGCCGGCCTTTCCCGTTAGTGCGCCGCAGCAATCCGCCGAGCGACAGCGCGTAGATAAATTGCCGCGCCTGTTCTTTAGGCAGGCCGCCGATCAAAATCAAGTCATGCACGCGCAAGGGCGACACGATGCGCGAAAGCATGAAGGCTTCAGCCGGGAGCAACTCAAGTCCGTCTGGATCGCCTGCTGCGACGGGCGCGATCATTTCTTCGTCGCGCAAACGCGAGGCTACGAAGTGAGCGGGCAACCGCCGCGCGCTTTCCATCAGCAAGGGTGCGAGCCTGATCGTCAACTGTGAGTCTTCGGCCCAGCGGGCGCGAGGCTCGAAATGCCATTCGCCGTCCGTCCACAGCAGCAACGGGTGTAGAGATTCTTTGGCCTGCCGCGACTGCCAATGCTCCAACTCTGGCTGCGTGCAAGCGCCCGTCGCCAACAGGCTCGCGCCAACTTCTCTGTCCGGCATCGCGTCCGTGACGATGGCCGCCAATAAGTCTTCGTCAATCGCGTGCCAGCGGCGGAGACATTCTGTCAAGCGGTGCGCGCGCAGATTGACGCTGGCGAAAACGAGCGCGCCCTCTTGTGCATAGACCGCCGCCTTGACACGCGCGCGCGCGAGGCGCAGCGCCCCCGACAATTTCTCGTCGGCGATCTCACGCAGCAGTTCAGCCAGTGGAATCTCGCTCAGTTGACCGTTCATCAAGGCGACGAATAGCTCCCTTTTTCATCATAACCCACGCGCACGCGACTACGAAATGATGAATGATAAATGGTGAATGCGGAATGAACCGGCAGCTTCGTCGTCATATTCATCATTCATCGTTCCGCATTCATCATTTCCCCGTGTCGTTGACACTATCGCGAGTCGCGCCCTATATTGCCTGTAACTTTCTCTCGTCACGAAAATTTACATTTCGCTTGCTCTCGCTTGTGTGGGCAGCGCATTTTACTCGGAGCATGAACGGCGAGCGCGGGAATCACATGCAGGCTACAGCCGACTTTCAACAGCCGCGCGGAACGGGCGCGCTGGACGAGCAACTCCGCCAATTGAACGCGGAGATCGTCGAATTGATTTCGGCGCAAGCCTTCATGCCCGGCGAGTTGGCAACTGAAGCGGCGGTGTGTCGCGCTTTCTTCGCGTTGTTACGGCAACGTTGGAATCTCTGTTGTTTGATTACTTACCTCGGCGATGAGAACGGGCGGTTGCGCGTGAGCGCCATGCAGGCGTGTGAAGAATTGGACGGCGCAAAGCTCAAGCGCGCGGGCGATTGGCTGGCGAGCCGTGTCGAGGGTGAGGCGCGCGAGTGGCAGGTGTGGCTGGCAGACGAAACACAGACCGGCAATAAATTGGAGCGCGACATGCGCCACGTCTTTACAGAGGCGGGAGTGCAAGCCGGTGTCGCGCTCCCGGTCGTAGTGCGCGGCAAACTGGCTGGCGCGATCATCACGCTCATCGACGAGGCCGAGATTTTGCGCGCGGCGCTGGCGGGGCTGCGTCTCAGCGCCGGCTCCGTCCTCGTCGCGCTCGGCAACGCGCGTCGTGCCACCGAGATGAGCGAGCAACGCCACCACATCGAGCGTCTCGTTGAAGAGTTGCGGCAACGCAGCACGGCGCTCGAAGACGCTAACCGCGAATTGCGCCGCGTCAATCGCTATCGCTCGCTCTTTCTCGCGCGGATGTCGCACGATCTCCGCACGCCCCTCACTTCCATTCTCGGCTTCACGGAGATTCTGTTGGAACATGGTGACTTGGCCGCCGCGCCGCGCAACTTTTGCGAGAAGATTCAATCGTCGGGCTTTCAGTTGCAAGCGAGCCTTAACCATCTGGTCGATCTCTCGCGGCTCGAAGCCGGGCAGAAGGAGTTATTCCTTCACGAGTTCTCGTTGCGCGAGATGCTCCGGGAATCATGCGCGGCAGTCAGTCGGCTGGCGCAGAAGCAGGGCGTCAAGCTCGACTGTGATACATCTGCCGTCTGCGGCACAATTGTCTCGGACGAGGGCAAACTGCGGCAAGTTCTCTACAACTTTCTGGCTTACGCCATCGGGCGCAGCCCCGACGGCGGGCGCATCGGAGTGCGACTCTTGCCGCACACATCTTCCTCCCGCGTGACGCTTGAGATCGAAGATCAAGGCGAGCCGCTCGCCGATCCTGCCCACATCTTCGAGCCGGTGGACATCGACGCGCCGAGCGAGAGCGGGACCAATATGAACGAACTAGGGCTGGCAATCGCACACCGCCTGATCGAAGCGTTGGGCGGCACGATCACACTCGACACTGCTGCGCCGCGCGGCCTCACCATCCGGCTGGAACTGCCGACGCGACCGGAACAAAAATAGTTCAAAGTTCAAGGTTCAAAGCCAAAACGAACTGAACTTTGAACTTTGAACCTTGAACTTTGAACTTTGAGTATGCCAACGGACACGGTACGAAGAGCGGATGAGACCTCCGCCGTTACGATCCGCGAGGTGACGACGATTGAAGAGTACGACGCCTGCGTGCAGTTGCAGCGCGAGGCGTTCGGGCTTGAAGATTTGGAGTTGTCGCCGCGCCGCCATTTGATCGTCTCGCGGAGTGCAGGCGGTTGGACGCTCGGCGCATTCGTCGGTGATGAACTGGTCGGGTTCGTCCATCATCTCGTCGCCGTGCGCGGCGGCGAAGAAATCATCGGTTACTCGCACATGATGGCCGTCGCGCAGACGCGGCAGAATCTCGGCGTCGGCGCGCGGCTCAAGTGGGCGCAGCGCGAGCGGACACTCGCGGAAGGTCGTCGCTTCATCAAGTGGACGTGGGACCCGCTGCGCGCACGTAATGCACACTTTAATCTCAACCGTCTCGGCGTGGTTGTGCGCTCCTACGCTGTTAATTTTTACGGCACAGATTACGAATCCGCGCCCGGCGATGCCGGCCAACAGCACGGCATTGATAGCGACCGTTTAGCTGCCGGATGGGAACTCGACTCGCCGCGCGTAGAAGAGTGCGCGAGGACGGGACAAGCGCCGCCCTTCGCCGCCGAGCCTGCCGCCTCCGTCGCCATCCCCCCGGATTGGAGCGCACTCATGCACGAAGACCCGCAGGCTGCACAAAAGGAATTGCTGCGCGTCCGCACAGAATTTCAACAAGCGTTCGCCGCCGGCCTCGCCTGCGCCGGCTTCGAGCGGAGCAAGACTGAGCCGCGCTATTTGTTTTTCGTTGAGCGGTGAGGGATATTGCAACTCTGTCGTGTGAGACCTCCTGCGGCTCCGCCGCCCGATGTGCGGAAAGGCTCTGCCTTTCCGGCTGCATGTACTTTTGTTTCCGTGAGAGGCTATGCCTCGAACGGCGACTCCGAGGCATAGCCTCTCCGCAAAAAAACAACCTTCCGGAAAGGCAGAGCCTCTCCGCACATCAAGCGGCCGCAGCCGCAAAGAACTGTTTCACTCTGGAGCGTAAAACAGCTAATTGCTTACAAAGCCAAACTTGAGACTGTCCTGATGCCCTTTTCCCGTTTCGACCGCTACGTTGATCGCCACGCGAACGCTTTCGTCGAGCGTTTACAGGCGTTGTGCCGGATGCCTTCGGTGGCGGCGCGCGGGACGGGTATGCGCGCGGTGGCGGAGACGGTCGAACAGTTGATGCAGCGCGTCGGCGCAGGCACGCGGACGTTTAAGCTCGGCAGCGGCTTTCCCATCGTCTTCGGCGAGTTCGGATCGGGAACGCATTGTTTCCTCGTCTATGGGCATTATGACGTGCAGCCGGTCGGCGCATTGACGGAGTGGGCCGTTGGTCCCTTCGCGGCGAGCGTTTTAGACAACAAACTCTACGCGCGCGGCGCATCGAACAGCAAAGGCGACTTGGTCGCGCGTCTTGCCGCCATCGAGGCTTATCAGAAAACTTTCGGCAAGCTGCCGATGTGTTTGCGCTTCATCGTCGAAGGCGAAGACGGATTGGGCAGCCCGAGCCTCTACCGCTTCACTCAAGAGCAAGCCGAGTTGCTGCGCGCCGACGGTTGCATCTGGGATGACGGTTACAAAGACACGAAAGAGCGGCTCGTGATCAGTCTCGGCTTCAAGGGCATCGCTTTCATCGAATTGCGCGCGCACGGCGCGCGCACAGATTTGCATTCCAAGTGGGGCGGCATCGTGCCAAACCCGGCATGGCGTTTAGTGCAGGCGCTCGCCACCATCGTCTCGCCCAAAGGCGTGATCACGATTGACAGTTTTACTTCGCACGTCGCGCCCATCGCGCCGGAAGACAACCAGACATTGAAGCAGATCGAGTTGGACGAAGCGGGACTCAAACGCGAATTCAAGATCAGCAGTTGGGTGCGCGCGATGAGCGGGCGGGCGCTCGCCAAAGAATTGATCTTCGGCCCGACCTGTACCATCTGCGGCATCCACACCGGCCACACCGAAGCCGGCGCGAAAACCGTCCTGCCCGGCCAAGCTGTCGCGCGCTTAGATTTTAGATTGGTCCCCGACCTGACACCCGAACTCGTCGTCCAACTGTTGCGCCAACACTTGGACGTGCGCGATTTCAAAGACATCGAGATCATCGAACTCGCCGCCGCCCCGTGGGCCAAAGCGCCCATCAATTCCCACGTCGCCCGCGCCGCCACCGAAGCCGCCGCCGAAGTGTACGACGCGCCGCCGCTCGTCTATCCCCTCGACCCCGCGAGCGGCCCCGTCGGCGCAGTCTGCGGCGTCATCCAACCGCCCGTCCCCGTCGTCTCCTTCGGCATCAGTTACGCCGGCTCGAACCCCCACGCGCCCAACGAAAACATCCGCCTCGACGATTTTCTGCAAGGCATCAAATACTTCGGTCGCGTCATCCACCGCCTCGCGCAGATCGCCAAAGAAGAAGGCAAAGCGCTGGGAACTGTTGAGAGTTTGGTGCAG
This sequence comes from Acidobacteriota bacterium, assembly GCA_030859285.1. Lineage (GTDB taxonomy): Bacteria > Acidobacteriota > Blastocatellia > Pyrinomonadales > Pyrinomonadaceae > JACCRA01. The sequence goes on from JALZKK010000196.1 coordinate 12,779, forward strand.
CTTAATAAGTAGTGAGCTTGCTATCTCCTCGCATAGGTAAAAATATGAACGCAACTTTGATGGAAGAATTATTGAACGAAGATGAAAGCTCGGCACTTGATTTTAAGC
>JALZKK010000024.1 GCA_030859285.1 Acidobacteriota bacterium
TCTTACTGCCGCCACTGCTGCAAGGTGCGGTAGCCAATGACGGCGGGCTGGATGCCGTCAACATCTCGATCTACAAAGATCGGCTGGCCGAACTGGAGAATGAATTCCGCGAAGCTCAACTGAGCGTCGAGGAATACGAACAGGAACGGCGCGAACTCGAACTCAGGCTGCTGGAAGATGTCCCCCCAGCCACGAGCGCTGGCGCTACCTTAGCTCCACCAGCAGTTCAAGGTAGTCGCGGTCTTGCGTTGGCGGCGGGCCTTGCGCTGCCGGCGCTGGCTGCTTTGCTCTATGTTCAATTGGGAACGCCACAGGCTTTCTCAACGACACCAATCGCGTCCCAAACCGCGTCCCCAAACCCACCCGCTTCCGCAGCGAGCGCGCAACCTGAGCGCTTCTCGCAGGAAGGGATTGAGAACATGGTCAAGGCTCTTGCCGCGCGTCTCGAAAAAGACCCGAACGACGCTCAGGGATGGACGATGCTGGGCCGTTCTTACACATCGACGGGGCGCTACGCCGAAGCCAGCAATGCTTACGCCAAAGCCACCGCCCTCGATAGCCAGAACTCCGCGCTATGGGTGGACTATGCCGACACGCTGGCGATGGCGAGCGGCGAACGCCTCGCCGGAAAACCAGTCGAACTGATCAATAAAGCTCTGGCGCTCGATCCGAACAATCACAAAGCTCTCGCCCTCGCAGGCAGCGCCGCCTTCGAGATGGAAAACTATCCGCAGGCTGTCACCTATTGGAAGCGGCTGCAACAATTGCTTCCGGCAGACTCGGAGATGATGCGGAACGTTTCGGCTGGAATCGAGCAAGCTCAAAGACTTGCTTCCGGGAATAAAGCGCCATAAAGCGGCGTCGAGTTCCGTCACCCAACTCGCTCAGGTGTTACACCTCAGCCCGACTTGATTCCTTTTGGAAACAAGGGACATAAACAAAAAAGCAGTGACGAGTGACAAGTTAAAAACCTGTCCTCCACTCGTCACTTGTCACTCGCCACTCGTCACTGTAGTTGAATGAATAAAGAAAATACGCTGTTTGCCCTCGTCGGCTTAGGGTTCGGCCTGTTCTTGGGCTTCGCGTTCGTGGTGTGGGCCAATCAGCGGGCGGCGACTCCGCGCGTCGATGCGGCGGCGGTTGAAGGAACAGACGGCGCGGACGGCGAGTCGTCGATCACAGGCGCGGAAGGGCCACAGTTCGACTCGCAGATTGAAGCGGCAGTGAAAGCTGCGCGGGAGCAGCCCGACGATTTCAACGCACAGATGCAGGCCGCGAGTTTGTCTTACGAAGCCAGCCGCTATGACGATGTGCTAGAGTTTCTGCTGCGCGCGAATGAGTTGCAGCCTGATAATGTCGAGACGGTCGTCGCGCTGGGCAACGCGAATTATGACGCCGGACGGTACGAGGCGGCGGAAAAGTGGTACACGGCGGCGCTGACGAAGAGGCCGAATGATGTCAACGTGCGGACTGATCTGGGCCTGACTTTCTTGCTGCGCGCGCCTTCCGATCCGGCTCGCGCGATTGCAGAATTTCGCCGCTCGTTGGAGCGCGATCCGAATCACGTCCCGACGTTGCAAAATTTAGTCGTCGCGCTGACGCGCAAAGGCGACAAAGCGGAAGCGCGGGCTACTCTGTCGAAGCTCGAAAAGCTTAATCCTGAGAACCCTGCGTTGCCGCAGTTGCGCGCGGGACTCGACGCGGAGGCGTCCGCCGACACGACGAAGAGCGGCAGTTAATAAACGCTCACTGGTTCAGTTGACGGTCGTGATAAATTATCGTTGTCAGTCTTTGACAACTGTGCTACAACGAACACCTTCAGTTACGGCTCCACAGCCGTTCGTGCTTTTCTTTCGGTCGTTTCTTTCCTGATGTATGCGGTCTCCAGTGAGTTTGGCTGGAACTTTTTCGGAGCAAGGCCAACTGTACGCGGAAGGACTTTCAGGTGCGGAACTCGCGGTCATTCATTCGTCGGACATTAGACACACGCCTTATCGCTCTGGCGCTCTTCGTCGTTTTGTCGGCGACGATGTTTATTTTTACGCGCGCCTCATCGACCGCCGCTGGAGAATCAACCAGCGCGCCCGTCGCAGCGGCACAGCAGCAGCGGAGGCGTGCGCCGCAACGACGCCGGCCACAACCGCGCCGGCCTGTGCGCGATCTCTCGAAATTCTCGCACGCCACTACCGGCCATTACGAGAATTGCGCGGCGTGCCACAAAATTCCGGCGCTGGCGCGCAAGACTGAGCCGCAAGATTATTTGAGCAACACCGACGTTAAAGACTATCCCGATCACGATGCCTGCCTCAGTTGCCACCGCCAGAGAGTCAGGCCGCGCTTCTTTGAAGGCGCGCGTCCGGTTATCTGCGCTGTCTGTCATAAAGGCGCGATCACGCCGCGCAACGAAGCGGTCTTCGACTTTCCGAAAGAGAGCATCGCTTCGCAGTTCGACGATATTTTTCCGCACGAAGCGCACTTCAAAGGCAGCACATCGCTGCCGCGCTTCAAACGCTTGCTCGGTGAAGACACGTGGAAGCCGCAAGACAGTTGCGCTTACTGCCATAAGCCGAACACGGCGGGGTTGAAGTTGGCCGCCACCGGCGCTGTGGCCGCGCCCGCCGCTTCGGTCGCACCTGCCGCCTCGAAGACGCCCGCCGCTGCCACGCCCGCGGCAACGTTCGAGGCCAAGCCCGGCACGTTCATGACGACGCCGACGAGCCACGCTTCATGTTTCGAGTGCCACTGGAAGGAAGGCGTTGACGGCAGGGATTTCAAACCGCTCGCGAACGATTGCGCGCAGTGCCATCGCAATCTCGTGCTGCCGCAAAAACCCGTTGCCACGCCGACGCCGGCGCAGCCTGTCGCTACTCCGGCGGCGAAGCCCGGAGTCGCCGCCGCGCATCACGCTACATCGTTGAGTTTCTTGGCGGCAGCATTTGTCGAGACGGAAAATCCGCTCCGCACGCGCCACGCCGCGCCGAAGTTTATCCACGAACTCGAAGCGCATAAGTGTCGCGACCAGGTCGAGGAAAAAGATCGCATCGACAAGGAAGGGCCGTGCAAGGAGCGAGTCGCGATCACTTGTTTGAGTTGTCATACTACGGTCAGAAAAGCCAAGTCGCTCGAAGACCTGCGAACCGGCAAGCAGAATTGGGTGCAGTTGCCGACTTGCGCCTCGTCTGGCTGCCATACAGGATTGTCCGGCACAGGGCTGAAGCTCTCGATCTTCCGCGAGTTGCAGGGGCGCAGGAAAGAGCCGGCGTTTGATTGCGCTTACTGCCACCTGCCGCCCTTGAGCGTTGCGGCGGAAGTACCGCGCAGCCATTACGCCGTCGTCTATGATTCGGCGTTGAAAGAACTGAATGCGGCCAAAGCGGCGGGCGACGAAGCCGACATCAAACGCAAGCAGGGCGCACTTGATCGCGTGAAAGCCGTGATCCCGGATCAGTTTAAGGACATCATCAAAGAGTAAGCGGTGAGCGAAGTGAAGAGAGACACATTGCCAACGCTATTAAATGCATCACGACGGCCTATGGCTTTTGCCGCGCGGCGGCGATGGTTGTCCCTCGCCGTTCTCTTGACCGTTGCGGCGGGCGCGAGTCTGTTCGTCATTATCAACCAGCGCGTCGCCGCCAACCCGCTCGGCGTGACGGTCGCCGCTCCACTACAAGGCGGAGCAAAATTCTCCAACTTTTCGCACAACAGCCCGCGCGAGCATGGCGCATTTATGACCGATCCGTCGAGGTGTTCTTCGTGCCATCGCCGCGATCAGAATGCCGAGCCGCGTTTTCCGGGACACAAAGCCTGCACCGATTGTCACCTCGCGCAGTTCGTCCAGCAAGACATCCCGATGTGCGCGATCTGCCACGATACGTCGAAGCTGAATCAAGGTTTGAGTGTGCAAAATCCGGGACTGACGCGCTTTCCGCGTCTGCGGAGCTTCAACATGGAGTTCAATCACGACGTTCACGACGGTGGCGCAGCGCGTCCCGCCGCCGGTTGCGCTTCGTGCCACACTCCGATCAATCGCCGCGTCGCGATGTCGATCCCTGACGGCTTCGCCGCGCACAACAACTGCTACGATTGCCACAAGCCGAACACTCGTTCATCTTCCGGCAGAGACATCGGCTCATGCGCGACCTGCCACATGCAGCGACCTTACAGACGAAGCCCCGAAAGCGCGCCGGCGTTTCGCGCCGGCTTTAGCCACGCGGATCATGGCGCGCGTCAAGGAATGAGTTGCGCCAGTTGCCACAACGTGAACGGCATCGTTCGGCAAGCGCAGAATGTCCCCGCGCCGCGCGTCGCTTTCCACACCACGAGTACTCGCGCGCAGAGTTGTATGACGTGCCACAACGACAAGCGCGTGATCGGCGGCAAGGTAGTCTTCGGCGATGCGGATTTCAACGATTGTAAGCGTTGCCACACCGGCTCAACCTTCCGCATGGGGCCTTGAAGTAACAGGAGGCAGGAGCAGGAGGCAGACGGCAGGGGTGAGGCGATGGCGTATGTACCTGCCTCCTGCCGACTGAGAGCGCCTTCTGTGCGCGACGGGGAAAAAAGTTTGACAACGCTCATCCGCCTGACTATATTCTTGGCGCGATGTCGCCCGCTCCAAGCTCTGTTAGAGGCGCATCACGCGCGGCTCATTTTCAATCAATCTCTCCTTCTTGAACTTCGAGGCCGGCTATCCAGTTCACTTGAATTGAAGGACGCCAAATATGAAAAAGACCATTGTGCTTGCCACCGCCCTCGCTTATCTCTCGCTCTCTCTGGCCGGATATTTCTACGCGCCCGTCACGGCTTCCGCCCTGCTCGATAGCAAGGTGCAGCCGAAGGGCGACATCTTGCTCAACAAGAAAGCCAAGACGACGAAAAGCCCGGACAAGAACACCGTCGCCTTTAACCACGAAAACCACTCGCTGAAAAATTACAGCGCCGATCTCAAATCGGTTCCGCGCTGCGCCGAGTGCCATCACACAGACCAGCCGAAAGAGTTGCTGACGGGCGTGCTAAAGACTTCCGAGCGCGCCGCCGATCTGACGACCGCATTGTTGGAGAAGCCCGACTCTGCGCCCGTCAAGTCGTGCCTGACGTGCCACGCGCAGACCGATGTGAAACCCTCCGGCTGGCCGGCCAACCCGGTTGTCGAATATGAGGACGAAGGCGAAGTAACACTCAACAATGAGGAAGCCTACCATCGCAATTGCATCATCTGTCACGAGGCGGTGAAGAAGATCAAGCCCGACACTACCGCCGTCACCAGTTGCGCGGGTTGCCACAACGGCAAGTAAGACTTTCAACGAGTTGAAATTTACCGGCGCGGCGTGTAGTTTTAACGCCGCGCTTTAACTTTGGACAGAAGCTCGACAAATAACACTCAGCAGAAAATCTTTAGCTTATGAAGACTTCCATCATCGCCTTTTCTCTCGCTGCTGCCGGCACGCTCTCCGCGTGCGGGACGGCCCAGACGAACGAGAACAGCGTCACCAACTCAAACCGCGTTGCGGCTCCGCCCGCTTCCGCGAACCAACAAGCAACAACGCCGGCGACCAACAGCGCGCCGCCGATCTCTTCGGCTCACGGCGGGCCGATTGCGCCCGCAGCGCCGGGCAACGCTGCCACGACAGCGCAGCCCGACATGGACACCGCGATGCTCGACGCACAGATCGAAAAGGCCGAAGCGAAAGCCAAAGCCGGCGGCGCATCAGACGCCGATAAGCAGGCCGCCGCCGCCGCTTACGTCAAGCGCGGCAACATCTTCTACGACGCCGGCCAACCACGTCTCTACAAATTTGCGCTCCGCGATTTCAACCGCGCGCTGAACTACGATCCAAGCAATGAGGAAGCCCAAGAAAAGGCGGATATGATCGTCTCGATCTACAAATCGATGGGCCGTCCCGTCCCCATTGTCGAGTAGCCAAGTCGCTCGCTGAATAAACCAAAAGAGAATCG
>JALZKK010000236.1 GCA_030859285.1 Acidobacteriota bacterium
CCACCCCGGCACGCAGCAAATATAAAAGACACCCCCGCCCGCCACGCAGCAGCAACCGCCCGCGCGCACGACCCGGCCCCCGACAACTGACACGAACGCGCCGCCGGGAACTCAAAGGCCAGCGCCCCAGACGCCGCCGGGCCGCGACGCAGTGCCGAGCGCGTCGCCGTCAATTGCACCGCCGGCTGCACAACAGCCGCCGGTCGTTTCGCCGACGAGTCCTGAGTTGCTGCCGTCGCCCGTTCCCTCTTCGCCGGAAGACGCCGATCAGACTTTGCGCGAGCCGAACTTCGTCACGGAGCAACCGCGTCCCGTGCCGCCGCTCCCCTCGCTGTCGCGGCTGGGCGTGTCGAGCAGCAATACGGTCGCCCTATCTTTGAACGAAGCGATTCGCCGCGCGCTGGCGAATAACAACGACATCGAGATCGCGCGCAACGACGTGCGCTTCGCCGAGACGCAACTACAAGCCTTGCGCGGCATCTTCGATCCGGTGTTCACCTTCACGCCGGAGATTAACAACTCTGTCCGGCCCGTCGTCAACATCTTCGGCGGCGCGAACCAATCCGGCACGGTCACCACCACCGACTTCAACAATAATTTTTCCGTCAACAAACAGTTCGCTAGGGGCGGCGGTAACTACACATACTTTTTCAACAACACGCGCGAGCAAACGAACTCCACCAGTACTTCGCTCAACCCGTTCTTTTCTTCGAGTCAGGGGATCACTTTCACCCAGCCGCTGTTCCGCGACCGCGCCATCGACCGCAATCGCCAGCAGATTCGCATCCAGCGCAAGCGGCTCGAACAGTCCGACGCGGATTTTCGCCGCCGCACCATCGATGTCATCTCGCAAGTGCAGCGCTCTTACTGGGATTTGGTCTTTGCCTTGCGCGACGAGCAGAATCAGATCGCGAATGTGAATCTGGCGCGCGAGAATTTCCGCCGCACCGAAGCGAGTGTCGCCGCCGGCAGCGCCGCGCCGCTTGAGCGCGCCGAGATTCAGACGGAACTGTCCACCCGCGAGGCGGCGTTGCTGCTTGCCTCGCAGCAAGTAACGGTCGCCGAGAATAATTTGAAGCAGTTGATTTTGCGCGATCCGCTCGCGCCCGAATGGTCTGCCGCACTGGTCCCCACAGATCAACCTTCGTTCGACGAAGTGCCGGTTAATCTGCCGGAAGTACTGACGGAAGCTCGCGCCAACCGGCCTGAACTGCGTCGCCTGCGCTTGCAGCAAGAGATCAACGAGATCGACCTGACCTACTTCAGAAACCAGACGAAGCCGCGCATCGATGTCGTCGCGACGCTCTCAACTACAGGCTTGGCCGGCACACAGGTCGTGCCGACGAGCAGTCTGACGGATGGAGCGATATTGCCTCCCGACGTGCCGTCAGGGCAGATACCTCTTATCTTCGGCAATCCGAACGCGAATGCCAACGCCTTCTTGCTGCAAGAAATCAACCGTCTGGCTGCTTTGCGCGGCGACCCGCTGTCTGTCGTTCCCAACGTCACGCCGCGTTCGGCGAGCTTGCCGTCTAACCTCATCGGCGGGTACGGCCAAACTTTGCAAAATCTATTCAGCCTCGACACGCGCAACATCGTGGTCGGCGTGACGGTGCAGTTGCCGTTTCGCAACCGCACGGCGAAGGCGAATCTGGCCGGCGCGCGGATTCAGCAAGAGCAACTCGTCGCGCAACAACGCGCAACGGAACAGGATGTCGAAGTCGAAGTCCGCAACTCGGCGCAAGCGGTCGAGACGGCGCGCCGCCGCGTGCTGGCGGCCCGCGAAGCCCGCCGCAATGCGGAACTTCAATTGACCGGCGAACAACGGCTCTACCAAGTCGGACGCTCGACGACGTTCTTGCTCTTCCAACGCGAGAATCAATTAGTCAACGCCCGCAATCAAGAACTGCGCGCCGAGACTGATTACAATATCGCCCTCGCCGATTTGCAGCGCGCCACTTCAACCACCTTGCGCGCCAACAACGTCATCGTCGATAATCCGCTCGCCCAGTGAACGGAAATTTTGATTTGCGATTTTTGCTTGGCGATTGTAGGGCGGCCTCTTAAAGATCGGTCGCCCTTTTCATTGGTCAATCGCCAAGCAAAAATCTAAAATCGCAAATCGAAAATGAAACTCACTGCCACGATTATCACTCACAATGAAGCCGCCAACATTCGCGCCGCCTGCGAGTCGGTCGCATGGGCCGACGAGATTTTAGTGGTCGATTCGGAATCGACCGACGCCACGCGCGAGATTGCCCAAGAATGCGGCGCACGCGTCGTCGAACGCGCGTGGCCCGGCTTCGCCGCTCAAAAACAGTTCGCCGCCGACACGGCCACGCACGATTGGATTTTCAGCCTCGACGCAGACGAGCGCGTATCACCTGAATTGCGAGCGAGCATCGCGGATTTATCGTCCGCGCCCGCCACGCAACTCGCCGACGGTTATCGCATCGCCCGCCGCTCGTTCTACATGAACCGTTGGATACGCGGCGGTGGTTGGTATCCCGATTATCAATTGCGTCTCTATCGCCGCGCGCGCGGGCGTTGGGCCGGCCAACACATTCACGAGTCAGTTAAGCTGGACGAGGGCGCGCGCATCTCCACTTTGCCCGGCGACATCTTGCACTACAGCGTCGAGTGTGCCGTGCAGCATCACCGCATGATCGGCGAACGTTACGCCCCGCTCGGCGCACGGCAAATGTACGAGCAGGGCCGCCGCACTTCGCCCTTTCAGATCGCACTGGCCGGCCCGTCCATATTTTTCAGGAGCTACATCCTCAAGGGCGGCTTTCGCGACGGCCTCGCCGGCCTCTGCATCGCCCGCTTCGCCTCGCACCATGCTTTCCTCAAGTACTTAATGTTGTGGGAAATGCAGCAGAGGAAAAGTAATGAACGAAAGTAGGAATCGGAAAAAATTTTAACCACGAAATCACATGAAGCAGCACGAAACAGGCAGGAAATTCGCTTCGTGCTGTTTCGTGTGAATTCGTGGATTAAATTTCCCTCTTCGGGCGGGACTCGACTTGAACGCCTTCATAATTCTGCCGGATTTTATTCGCCGCTCATCACTTTCAATTCTGTTGCGGGCAACAGCTTGCGCGGCGCGGCCAAGCAAGCGCGCGGCACGTCGTAGCGGGAGGCGATTTCAGTGAGGAGTTCGTCTTCGAGTTGGCGGTTCTTGCCGATGTCGCCGCCTTGATCGAGCATGGCGAAGAGGAGCGCGCCAGCTCGTTCGGTATAGATGATGCCGGCGAGGGTCGCCATGCCGCCGTCGATGTCGCGCGTCATGGTTCCGGTCTTGCCGACCACTGCGCCTTCGAGCGGCGTGCCGGCGAAGCGTTGGCGCAGCGTTCCGTAATCCGCGCAAGCGACCGGCATGATGTCTTCGAGTTTCAGGCCGTGCCGCTCCACTTCCGTCTTCAGCGCGCGCAGCACGGCGATCATGCCGCGCGCCGTCAAACGGCTGGTCTGCCGTCCTGAAACCATCACGATGGAAACTTGCTCTGGCGGCTGCTGCAACTCTCCTTCCAAAAACTTCTCCATCCCGGCAGGCCCGCCGAAATGCT
>JALZKK010000244.1 GCA_030859285.1 Acidobacteriota bacterium
AACACGCGCACGTTTGGCCCGCATGGCCTTCGCGCGCACAGCCTCTTACGACGGGAGCGTCCTCGCTTTTCTTTCAATGGTTAAGCATCCAGAGATAGGACAACAGATTAAAAGAACAGGCACTTCCGGGGGAATAGGCGCTGTTGCCGGTGGCGGAGGTGGAGGCGGTCGAGGCGTCGCTCCCGCCCGTTCTATCGAAGACTGGCAGACCTTGCCGGATCGAGCGCAGTGGACGCTGCTGAAAACTACTGACTTGCGTTACGGCGAAAATCCACACCAACAAGCGGCCCTTTATGAAACTGGCGCGCGTCACGGCGTCGGCATGGCGGAACTGCTCTCCGGCAAAGAGATGTCTTTCAATAATTACATCGACGCTGATGCCGCTTGGCAACTCGTCTGCGATTTCGACGCGACGACCTGCGCGATCATTAAGCATACGAACCCGGCGGGCGTCGCCGTCGCTTCGTCGCCCGAAGAGGCTTACCGCCGCGCGCTCGCCACCGATCCGGTGTCGGCTTTCGGCGGCATCGTCGCTTTCAACGTCAGTGTTGACGAAGCGGCGGCGCGAGCCGTGACTGAGATTTTCACCGAAGTCATTATCGCGCCTGATTTCGACGCGGCAGCGCTTGAAATTCTACGCGCCAAGAAAAATCTTCGCGTGCTACGCGCCGGAGTGCCACAACCGCCGACCGGACTTGAGTACAAGCAGATCACCGGCGGCATGTTGGTGCAAACGCGCGACACGCACCGTCTGACACGCGACGCGCTGAAAGTCGTCACCAACCGCGCGCCGACCGCAGAAGAGATCAATTCCTTGCTTTTCGCTTGGACTGTCTGCAAGCACACAAAGTCGAACGCCATCGTCTATGCGCGCGACGGGCAGACCGTCGGCGTCGGCGCAGGACAGATGTCGCGTATCGATTCCGTCCGCATCGGCGCGATGCGCGCACGATTCCCGTTGGAGGGATCGGTGCTGGCGTCCGACGCCTTCTTCCCTTTCCGCGACGGCCTTGATGAAGCCGCCAAGCACGGCATCACCGCCGTCATCCAACCCGGCGGCTCAGTCCGCGACGCCGAAGTGATCGCCGCCGCCGATGAACACGGCCTCGCGATGGTCTTCACCGGCATCCGGCATTTCAAACACTGAGAAAGAGGATAGAGGATAGAGGAGAGTAAAACTTTTCTTCTACTAACCTCTACCCTCTATCCTCTCTTGCCCACTTGCCCTCGCGCCGCGCAATCGTTAATACTTGCCCGCATGGAGTGATTGCCCGTGAAGTGTCTCCCGGCGGCTGAGTTAATTTGTAATTGATCAAGTAAAGGAAAACCCGATGGCTGAGATTGAAGCTATATCAGACTCGAACGGTTCGACGCCGGTGCGTTGCCGCTTCTGCGGCCAGATGAATCAGACGCGCGTGGCAGCGAACGGCCCGGCGAAGTGCGGGCGCTGCCGTCTGCCGCTCTCAAACGAACCGCATAAAAAATTCGCTGACCTAGATAAGCACGCCTACATTCACCCGCAAGACAGCCGCGCGCTGGCTACTCTGCGCGCTATTCCGGGACTCGACACGGCGGTAAAAAAGCTGCTCGCGGTAACAGGCGAATCCGCGATTCGGGTGATCTTCATGGCGAGCGCCGTGCGCGTCACGCCGCAGCAGTGTCCCGATCTCTACGCCAAGTTGCAGATCGCGTGTACCACTCTCGGCGTCGATATGCCGGAGTTGTACGTGCAGCAATCGCCCATCGTCAACGCCTTTACCGGCGGCGTCGAACGTCCCGTCATCGTGCTTTACTCGCAGTTACTTGAACGTCTGACCGACGAAGAAGTGTTAGCCGTCGTCGCACACGAAGTCGGCCACATTCATGCCGAACACGTTTTATATCTGACCGTCGCGCGCCTGCTCGAAGCATTAGCCAACGTCGCTTTAGCGTCAGCTCCGATTGCCTCGCTCGTCGCACAGCTACTTTCTGGCACGATGCGCGCTGCTTTGCTCGCATGGGCGCGTCGCGCCGAACTCTCCTGCGACCGCGCGGCGCTCCTCGTCACGCAAGACCCGCACATCATCGGACGCACGATGATGAAGCTCTGCGGCGGCACGTTCGCCTCGAAAGTTGACTACGAACAATTCTTGCAACAAGCGCGCGACTTCCAAAAGAACTACGACGAGAAAGCGCTCGACCGCTTCTGGGCCGACATCATCACCTCCGGCCTCTCGCATCCCTTCCCCGTCTGGCGCGTCTCCGAAATTCTCAAATGGACGGAGAGCGGCGAGTACGGGCAATTGATCAAGGATGAAGCGGCAAGCGCCGCAGCATAGTCAATTGTCGGGCAATCAGTTAAAAGATTATTGAGGGGACTGACAATATGCGACAAGTTATCCTTCGACTATTCGCAATACTGCTCACCTTTGTTATCGGTGTTTCTTTTCACGCCGCGCTGCGAAGGGCCAAGCAACATAAATTACTTACTTCGATTGAGCAATCAGCGGAGCGTGGCACGATCAAATGGCACGTTCAACGAGCAATGTCGAAGGGAGAGCAGGAAGTTGTGCTACACCCTCCCACTTCCTGCCCTGTGACATTTAATAATCCAAAGAGAGCTATAGCCGAAGCGGCGTCTTTTTGTTCTGTTATGGTGGCGCAAGTGCTTGGAAAGAGAAGCAGTGTCTGGGAGGATGATCGTGAAGTTGTAACGTGGTACAAGTTTAGAATAATTGAGAATCTAAACAATAAAAGTTTGCCGGAAGGCACACTGCCTAAGAGAGTCCCGTCGGAATTACTTCCGCTCAAAGCGGATGAATTTCTATTGGTCAGAACGGGCGGTACAGTCGAGGTTGATGGTGTCAAAGTTGTTGGCATTAGCGGTGGAGTCCCAGACTTCTCTGTGTCCCAACAGTATTTACTATTCTTACAGCCAGCCACTTACAATTACCCTGATCCGACCGGGCAAACAGGAACTCTGCCGTATGGTTTGCGGAGTATTTTCACAGTCGGTAGCGATGGTGATATAGAGCCAGTATCTCAAGAATGGCATCCCTTAAAAGATGAAATAAAATCCCGCCACGATCACTCTTTGGAGAGACTGCGAACAAGTCTAAAGAATCTGTAGGCCCTGACAGGTAGTGCAGCAAAGCTATGCTGGAAAATAAAAACGGAATCATCTTCGGCGTCGCCAACAAGCGCTCGATTGCGTGGGCGTCGGCGCAAGCGGTGTTGGACGCGGGCGCGCGGCTGGCTTTCACTTACCAAAATGAACGGCTGCGCGAGAACGTAGAAGGACTGACGAAAGACATCCCGGATACGCTATTGACGCAGTGCGACGTCACCAAACCGGAAGAGGTCACGGAAACTTTCGCGCGCTTCAATGAAAAATATGGGCGGCTCGATTTCCTCGTCCATAGCCTCGCGTTCGCGCCGCGCGAGGCACTCGAAGGCGAGTTCGTCAACACTTCGCGCGAGGCGTTTTTGACCGCGCTCGACATCAGCGCCTACTCGCTCGCGGAACTCGCGCGCGCCGCTGCGCCGTTGATGACCGAAGGCGGCAGCATCATCTCGATGACTTACTACGGCGCGGAGAAAGTTGTGCCGAATTACAACGTGATGGGCGTCGCGAAAGCCGCGCTCGAAGCATCGACGCGCTACCTCGCCGCTGATCTCGGCAAGCGCAACATTCGCGTCAACGCGATCAGCGCCGGCCCCATCAACACACTCGCCGCGCGTGGCGTCGGCAATCTCTCTACGATGTTGAAGCATCACGCCGACCGCGCACCCTTACGCCGCAACGTCGAAGCTCGCGAAGTCGGTAACGCCGCACTCTTCCTCTGCTCTCCGCTCTCCACCGGCATCACCGGCGAAATTCTCCACGTCGATTGCGGCTACAACATCATGGCATTTTGAGCAGTAGTCAGTGGTCAGTGGTCAGTGATCAGTGAAAGATGAACTGCTTTATGCTTTTACTGATCACTGTCCACTAACCACTGACTACTGACTACTGTTCCAATGGCAAAGACTAAAGGCAAAAATCCTAAAAATCATGTGACGCAGGACGAGCAGTTGCTTGAGAGTCCGAAGCCGGACGATTTTACGCATACGGATACGTGGCGTGTGTTTCGGATTATGGGCGAGTTCGTCGAGGGGTTTGATGAGTTGGCGACGATCTCGCGCGGGGTCTCGATCTTTGGCTCGGCTCGGACGCTGCCCGATAATGAGTACTACAAGGCCGCGCAAGAAACGGCGGCGCTGTTGGCGCGCGCGGGTTACTCCGTAATCACGGGCGGCGGGCCGGGGATTATGGAAGCTGCCAATCGCGGCGCGCTCGAAGCGGGCGGCATCTCCATCGGCTGCAACATTGAGCTGCCGTTCGAGCAAGGCCCGAACGTCTATCAAACCCGCGCTCTGCGCTTCAACTATTTCTTCGTCCGCAAGACAATGTTCATTAAATATAGCAACGCTTTCATCATCTTCCCCGGCGGCTTCGGCACGCTTGATGAACTCTACGAAGCCCTCACGCTGATTCAAACGCGCAAGATCAAAAACTTCCCCATTATTCTCTTCGGCTCAAAATACTGGGGCGGGATGATTCAGTGGTTGAAAGAAGTGCTGTTGGTTGAACGCACGATCTCCGAGCCGGACTTGCGACTACTCAACGTGACCGACTCTCCAGCGGAAGCCGTCGAGATCGTCGAACGCAGTCAGGACTCTCTGCGGAAGTTGGACAAGACAGTGAATTATGTAGGATGAGGAGAAGTGATAAATGCGGAATGATGAATGAAACGCAGTTCCGTCGTGATCTTCATCATTCCACACTCATCATTTCTTTTCTTAGTCTGACGTCTCGGCGCGCGGGAAATTCGACTGTGATGATTTAACGTTCGCCGTCAGCCAAGTGAGATACGGCGCGGAGATGGCACTGACCGGCAAGGCCACGATCTCCGGTGTCTCGTGGCTGTGCAGGGCGCGCACTTCACGCTCCAACTCGGCGAAACACGCGGCGGTCGTTTTCGCGAGCAGCAAGTGTTCCGGCGCGCGCTCGACCTGCCCTTCCCAGTGATAGATCGACTCCATCTCCGGCAAAATTTGGACGCACGCCGCCAGTCGCGCTCCGACCAGCATCTCGGCCAGCCGCGCCGCTTCCTCACGGCTGCTCGCGGTCATCAGTACAATGATGGCGGCGTCGATTATTTCCATGACCATTGCTCGTTACAGATACGGACGGCAAATAGTATATGCGCCAGTTTAGAACGCGGACTTGTCTGCCGTGAGCGACTCCGCGGGACAAGTTCCGCTTCTAAACTACAATCAAACTTTACTGTGTATTTTGCTGAGACAATCTTAAGCCGCTGGTTCATCATCAGCAATAGCCTCAAAATCTTCCTCCGCCGTCGTACCGGTCAGCGGCGTGGTGTCTGTGCCGAAAAACGAATTGTAGATTTCCAGCGCGCGGTCGAAATCCCGCTCATCAACGAGAACGAGCGCGCCGGGCGCGGTTGTCGAGAGCAACGGCGAGAAAGCGTCCATGCCGCCCGATTGCACCGCCGCGCGGATACCGTTCTGCTGCAAGATGTCGGAGACCATCTCGGCTTCCGCCGGCGATCCGATGTTGTGCAACGGCACGAAGCGCGCTTCGCTGTGATCGTGCAGCGTATTCTCCGGCGTCAATCCCTCGACCAACGCCGTCCCATCATCCGGGCATTGCGTGATTCCCGCTTCATACTCCGACTCGCACACAGGACAGAACATAGTTTTCTCCAAACAATTTCCAATTCGCATTTCGAGTTTTCGCCAGTTTACAACTCGAAACCCGAAACCCGAAACTCGAAACTGGTTATCGCGTTGCGCGGACGGCGCGCTCGAACGGGATTTCCTCGAAGTGAGTCATGCGCTTGAAGGCGCGGAAGCGCTCGTTGATCTCTTCGTGCGTGAGGCGTTGGACGCGCTCCGTGCCGAACTCTTCGACATTAAATGAGGCCATCACCGAACCGAAGATCATCGCGCGCCGCATCGACGCCTCGTCGATCACGTCTTGGCTGGCGAGATAGCCCATAAAGCCGCCCGCGAATGTGTCGCCCGCGCCGGTCGGATCAAAAACAGATTCAAGCGGGTAAGCCGGGATCGCAAAATAAGTCTCCGGCGTGAACAACGCCGCGCCGTACTCGCCGCGCTTGATGACGAGCGCGCGGGGACCAACGGCCAGAATCTTCCTCGCTGCCTTGATCAAATTCGGCTCACCCGCCAACTGCCGTGCTTCGGCGTCGTTGATGATCACGACATCGACTTCGCGCACCACGTTCCACACCGCATCAGGCACGGTATCGATCCAATAATTCATCGTGTCGAGCGCGACGAGTTCCGCATCCTTCACCTGCGCGCGAACCTCAAGTTGCAAGTCGGGCTGAATGTTGCCCAAGAAGACAAGGCGTGATCTTTTGGAAGCGTCTGAAAACTTCGGCTGAAAATCCGCGAAGACGTTCAACTGCGTGTCGAGCGTGTGCGCCGTATTGAGATCGAAGTCGTAACGCCCGCGCCAGAAAAACGTGCGGCCATCTTCAATACGTTCAAGATCGGTTAAATCAACGCCGTGACTTTCCAGCGCAGCCGTCTCCTCTACGCCGAAATCGCCACCGACGACGCCGACGACCCGCACCTCCGTAAAAAAACTGGCCGACAACGAAAAATGCGTCGCCGACCCGCCCAACATCTTCTCTCGTTTTCCAAACGGCGTCTCGACCGCATCGAACGCCACCGAACCGACCACTAGCAATGACACGTTTTAGTTTCTCCTGTTCAAAAAAATATCTGTTGTCAGTAGCCAATTGTCCATTGATGTGTGCAATAAGCTGAATGATAAAGACGACCACTCAAGATCGATCAACGCTCCAACAACGAACAACTGACCACCGACAACGGACAAAGATCACTTACTTGTTTTCTGTGTTCGCACCGTCGATGCTTTTTAACTCTTCTTCTGTCTTCTTGCGAAACTCGCTCTCGGGATATTCTTTGATGAGTTGTAATAGATAGCGTTTCGCTTCCTCAAGATGCTTCTCCGGCGCGAGCGTCGGCGGTTGTTTGCCTTTCTTCTGCGAAAGGTAAAGGTGGCTCATGCCGGCGATGTAAAGCGTCTCGTCGATGCGCGAGAAGTTCGGATTGCCCGCGATGATCTCTTCGGTGCGCGCGAGCGAGGCGCGGTACGCCTTGCGGAGTTTGAAATAGAGCCGCGCCGCCTCAAGATTCTTTTTCGAGTCGGCCTCCAAAATTGGATCGCGTAAAGATGCCTGATCCGGCTCGCGCACCGCGCCGGCCTGCGCCCGCGCCGGAGCAGACGCGCCCAACACCAATAACACCAAGCTACAAATCGTCAAAGCATACTTCTTCATATCATCCTCATTCGTCACACAAAATTTTGCAGCCCGTCAGAGCGCCGGAGCAGCGGGTTCTTAATCACGTTCAGCCTATTACCCTCTCGCGGCTCAGACGACATGCACAAAACTGACCAATGCTATCGTCGCGAACAGAACCTCATCTGCCTGCAGTGCATTTAGTCATTCCGGAGTTATGCTACATCCCTCCTTCGGGACTGATGGCAAGACCGACCAGCGGGTTCTTTCCGCCGATTTTTCCCACGAGCGTTGCCGCGCCGGTGGACAAATTGATGGCATACAATTTTGACGTCTTCTCGCCCTCAATTTGCAGCGCGGCGAGCGCTGAGTTGTTGTCGTTGCTCGAAACGATGTCAAAGCCGGCGTTGCCGGTGACGTTGACGCCCAATTTCCCTACCGTGTTGAGGACGCCGTCGTTTGGCGGGTTTTGCGTGACGAGAACGTCAAATGCGGAATCAATGTTGTAAAGCGTGGTCGCCTTGGCTCCGGCAAAATTATTGGTGTAAGCCGAGGCCGCGATGTTCGCCGTTTTGCCGCTATTCGCGTCGGCGGCGGCAAAAGCCAGAGGCTTGTCGGTGACGTTGGTCGCGTCAGCCGGGTTTGCTCGCAAGTTTTGAGCGGCTTCGTTCGTAATCCGCAAGCGGTCCGGGACGGGGTTAAAATCAACTCCGTAACTGTTGCCGCTCAACGCGGTCGTCAAAGCGCCGACCGCTGTCGCCGCGCCGGTCGTCGTGTTGATGGTGTAAATGCGGTTTTGATTACTCACGCCGTA
>JALZKK010000036.1 GCA_030859285.1 Acidobacteriota bacterium
GTGCGGAAGTCGCCGCCTTCGTCCCAAGTCTTCATGGCGTTGCGTTGGACCCATTCGTAAGCCTGCTCGCGCGCGACGCCGGCCTGCGTCAAGGCGAGCAAGAGTTGGCCGCTGAAGACGAGGCCGCGCGTCGCGTTGAGGTTCTCCAACATGCGCGCGGGATAGACGACGAGCGTTTCCAGAAGCGATGCAGCTTTCGCCAGCATGTAGTCGAGCGCGATTGAGGCGTCGGGCAACACGACGCGCTCTGCCGAAGAGTGCGAGATGTCGCGTTCGTGCCAGAGGGCGACAGATTCGAGTCCCACAACAGCGTAGCCGCGCAGCAAGCGCGCCATGCCGCAGAGTCGCTCCGACAAAATCGGATTGCGTTTGTGCGGCATCGCCGACGATCCCTTTTGACCTTGCTTAAATTTCTCTTCCGCCTCGCGCACTTCAGTGCGCTGCCAGTGGCGCACTTGCAGCGCGAATTTCTCAATCGACGCGGCGACGATTGCCAGCGTGCAGAGATACTCGGCATAGTTATCGCGTTGAATCACCTGCGTCGAGACGGGCGCGGGCTTGAGTCCCAGATGCTCACACACTTTTTCTTCGATGATTGGATCGAGATGCGCGAACGCGCCGACCGCGCCGCTGATCTTGCCGACGGCAACGCCCTCGCGCGCGCGCTCAAGGCGCTCGCGGTTGCGCCGCATCTCGTCGTACCACAGCGCGAACGTCAGCCCGAACGAAGTCGGCTCCGCGTGGATACCGTGCGTGCGTCCGATCTGCGGCGTCTCCTTGAACTCGAATGCGCGCCGCTTCAACACCACCAGCAGCGCGTCGATCTTCGCGAGCAACAGTTCGCAAGCGTCGCGCAAGAGCAACGCATTCGCCGTGTCCACCACGTCCGAAGAAGTCAAACCGTAATGCACGAACCGCGCCGCCTCGCCGATGTTCTCAGCGAGCGCTGTCGTAAACGCGATGACATCGTGATCAGTCGTCTTCTCAATCTCATTGATCCGCTCAACCGTGAACGCCGCGCTCTCTCTTATCTGCTCCAACGTCGCGCGCGGGATCGTTCCCATCCCGGCATGAACCTCGCACACCGCGATCTCCACCTCGAGCCACTTCTGAAACTTGTTCTGCTCCGACCAGAGCGCGCCCATTTCGGGCAGGGTGTAACGGTTAATCATGTCCAAAGTCCAAAGTCCAATGTCCAATGTCTAAAGCCAGAGCCGCATTTGACTTTGGACTTTGGACTATCATTTCAGAGCGTCCGAGTTGACGAAATATCTCGCGAGTTGCCAGCGCCCATCGCGCTCGACGAGCGTGAAGGTTTCCATGCCGCTGGCGCGCTCGAACTTGGTGTTGTAAGTGACGATCAGGGCGCGCGGTTGGCCGTCGGCGCTGGTCCCCTGCTGCTCTTTGGCAGAGATGGGGGCGCGGCTCTCGACTTTGCCGAGCGTGGCGCGCACACGTTCGAGAATCTGCCGGCTCTGTTCGGGTGTCGCAGCAGCGCGCCATTCTTCCGCTGCCGCGGAATAAAGCTCATCAAAGCGTCCTTGCGCGATGTTGTTTGTCGCCTCATCGATCACGGCCTGCGTTTCTAGTGTCAGCCCACTGCGCCGCTCATCCACGTCGCAAGCTGCCGCAGTAAGGAGGGCGAAAACCGAAAGGCGAAGGACGAAAGTTAAAAAACCGCTGTGCCTTCCGCTCATGACTTTCGCCCTTCGCCCTTCGCCTTTCTCCTTTTTCATAGTTCGATCCACGGCGTCGGCTCCTTCGGGAATGAGAGCGAAATTTGCGTCGTCGGTTGAAAGAGCAAGCCGCGCTCTTGGAGCGCTTGTTGCGCCGTAATCAAGGCGACGTATGGATTATTGGCGCGTTGCGACAAGTGCGCGAGGACGATGTGATCAGCGCAGCCGTCGAAATCGTCGCGCAGCCATTGGGCGACATCTTCATTGGACAGATGGCCGGTGCGCGAGAGAATACGCTGCTTTAATTCCCACGGATAGACTTCGCAGGCCTTGAGCATGTCGCGGTTGTGGTTCGATTCGATGACGATAGCCGCGCAGCCCTTGAGACGCTCGCTGACAAGCGTCGTGATGTGGCCGACATCTAGCACCGTCGCGACGCGGACGCCGCAATAGGTCGCCGTGAAGCCGAAATTGTCCGCCGCGTCGTGCGGGATGGTGAACGGGTGAAAGTCGATCTCGCCGATGCGAAAATCGCGGCTCGAAGAAATCTCCTCGACGCGCTCGCGCAAGGCTTCGGCGCGCTTGCGCGGCTCGTCGTTCGAGACGGCCTTGCGTTCCCGTATGTATGCCTCGCGCGTTTCGCCGGAAATATAAACCGGACACGTCAAACTCTTCAGCAGCACTCGCAGCCCGCCCGCATGATCGCCATGCTCATGCGTGATCAGCACACCATCGAGCCGCGCCACATCCTCGCCGACCACCGCGAGCCGCCGCGCGATCTCCTTCGCGCTCATCCCGGCATCCACCAGCACGCGTGTCTCACCCGCGCAAATCAGCACGGCGTTGCCGGTCGAACCGCTGCCTAGAACCGTAAGTTTCATGTTCAAGGTTCAAAGTTCAAGGTTCAAAGTCAGGTTCTTAATTTTGAACCTTGAACTTTGAACCTTGAACTAAATTTCCAGCCGCCCGCGCTCCACTGTAAAACCGTTGAGGTCGCCGAGCGCGCCGAAAGCAATGGTCTCGGTGCGGAAGCGTGCGCGGGCGACGCGCTGTAAGTCTGCGGGGGTGACGGCTTCGAGGCGTTGGATGATCTCGTCGGGCGTGATGCGGCGTCCGTGCGTGATCTCTTGGCGCGCGAGCGTGGCGGCGCGGGCGCTGGTCGATTCGAGATTTAACAGAATTGAAGAGACCGCTTGATCCTTGACTAGGCGCAATTCGTCTGTGCCGACGGATTCACGGACGATGCGGCGCAGTTCGGCGAGCGCGAGATCGAGAACTTCGCCGGCCTGTGCGGGCGACGTGCCGGCGTAGATGTGAAAAACGCCGGTATCGGTGAAGCCGCTCCCTGCCGCGCCGACCGAATAAGCGAGGCCGCGCTCTTCGCGGATCGCTTGCCAGAGACGGCTCGAAGTTCCGCCGCCCAAAACGGACGCGAGGAGGCTCGCGGCGTAGCGATCCTCGTCGCAGGCCGAAGGCCACGGCGTTGCGAGGAGCAGGTGCGCTTGTTCAAGCTCGCCTTTGCGCTCGATGAAGATCGGCGCAGCGGCACGTGGCGGCGCGTCCGGCGTTGTTTGAGAGTGTTGCTGATCGGCGGTCGGGAAGTCGGCGAGAGCTTGCTCGCAGAGTTCGACTAACTGTTCGTGCCGGACGTTGCCGGCAGCGGCGACGACGAGGTGGTGCGGATGGTAAGCGTGCGCGTGATAGCTCGCCGTTTTATCGCGGTCGAAGGACGAGACGGTTTCGCTGGTGCCTTCGATAGGCCGGCCTAGCGAGTGATCGGGGAAATATGCGGCGTTAAAAAGTTCGCCTAAAAATTCTTCGGGCGAGTCTTCGACCATTTTGATCTCTTCGATGATCACCTTCTGCTCGCGTTCGAGGTCTGCGGCGTCGAAGCGGGGGTGGGTCAGCATGTCAACCAGCAGATCGAAGGCTTGCGGCACGGCCGTGTCCACAACTTTGAGGGCGAAGCCGGTCAACTCATGCGTCGTGTAAGCATCGAAGTGTCCGCCCAAGCGGTCGGATTCAACGGCAATGTCGAGCGCACTGCGGCGGCGCGTGCCTTTGAAGACCGCGTGTTCGATGAAGTGGCAGATACCATTCAACTCTGGTGTTTCGTGGCGCGAGCCGCGCCTGACCCAAATGCCGACGGTGGCGGAGCGCAAGCCCGGCATTCGTTCGGTTAAGACAATCGCACCGTTGGCGAGACGGGTCGCGCGCACCTCTTCGAGCAACACTTCTTGAGAAACCGGCATGGAAAAATTTGAGTGGCTGGTGATCCTTCTTTGCAGCACTCGGCATCGTAGCATGTGCATAACGACTGGGCAAACGAGTGACGGCGTGAGGAGTCTGACAGCGAAAATCCGCTATAATTCTGCGGCTGTGCCGCCTGATGTGCGGAAAGGCTCTGCCTTTCCGGGACACAGTTCTTGGATTTTTGAAGCTGTGCCTCTGTCGTTGTTCGAGGCGCAGCCTCTCACTTGAGTAAGATGAGCAGGCCCGCCGGAAAGCCGGAGGCTTTCCGCACATCAGGCGGCACAGCCGCGAAGAATAGGCTGCACAAACGTGCCGCCGACTTGATCTTCCGGCTATCGCTTGCTTGACACGCTCTCCGGCGTTGGCGGAAAATGAAGACCTTAGCTCAAGCGAGTCGAACATGTTCAGCGCATAAACAGTACGGACTTGAGATCGCCAATATTTTTTAAGCTCCCCTCGCGCCACGAATTGAGAGACAACTGGAAGTCGCTTGCGAGCGCGCCTGTCACAATGAATGAAGCGCGACGGGAGGTTTTCGGTACTATGAGAAATAATTTCGGACATGCCAGCCTGATGTTGTTGCTGACGCTGGCGGTCGGCGCGGGCTTCGTTCCGCAATCGTTCGCCGCCGCCAGCGAGAGCGGGCGCGGCAGCAGTCGCCGGCAACTCGGCACGATCACGGGATCGGTGCGCGACACGCGCGGCAATCCGCTGGCGGGCGCGCTCGTCAAGTTTCTCAAGGAAGGCACGGGCGAAGTTCTGAAAGAGACGCGGACCGTTGCCGACGGCTCATTCTCGGCGCGCATCGCGCCCGGTCGGTATCTGTTGAGCGCCGTCGCCGAAGGCTTCAGCGTCACGACCTTCTCCGCCGTCCAAGTCAAACCTTCAGACGAACTAATTTACCGCTTCAATCTCGAACCGCTCGGACAAGGACGCACTGCGCCTGAGAGACGTGCTGACCGCAGCGATCCGAAGTGGCGCGTCCGCAACAATCAGAGCCGCCGTTCGATCTTTCAGGCTGGCGAAGGCGAGAACGAGATCGTCGAAGCGGCTGAAGCCGCCATCGCGACTGGCGACGACACCGCCGATACAGCAGAAGCTGAAGCGGATGAAACTGTTTTGCTGTCGCCGGAGGGCGAGAGGAAGCAGTTGAGCGGCGTGATCGAAACTTATGCTGCCGCATCCGCGAACCCGCTCGCGCCCGCGCAGTTTGGGACGAACTTCGCCATTTCGACGCCGCGCGTCGGGGGCGTCGAGTTGATCTTTGCCGGGCAGTTGGGGACCAATGCGCTGGGGCGGCTGGAAACAACCGGCATCTTTCAGGCGGGCAGCCGCCATCGCGTCAGCGCGACGCTCGGCGGGGCCACGCTGCAACCGTTGACGCCAGATGGGGCGCTGACTAAAGGCCATCCGCTCGGCCAATTTTCTGTGCGCGCGGTTGACGAGTGGATCGTGCGCGACGGCGTGGTGGTCGTCCTCGGTTTGGATTACTCGCGCTTCACGGGAGCGAACGGGAGCGACGCTTTCAGCCCGCGCATCGGTTTTGAATTCGAGGCCAATCCGCTAACGCGCCTGCATCTCGCTTACGCGCCGTCGGGCGAGACGGAGCGTGAAGCGCAATCCGCCGCAGACTTCGAGGGCGGGTCGGTCGTGTTCCCTGAACTGAGCGGGCAAGCCATTGCGTTTGTGGACGGGCGTGCGGTGATGGAGCGGAGCCGCCGTCTGGAGTTCGGCGTCGAGCGCGTGCTGGACGAGCATTCGAGCGTTGAGGCGACCGCTTTTTACGATACGACGGACGGGCGCGGCGTCGGGTTATTCAACGCGCCGCTCAATACTTCCTCTTCAGGGCAGGGCGTGAGCCTGTTGCGCGTGGCAAACCAACAAGGCGCGGCGCGCGGGTTGAGAGTCGTGTACGCCCGCC
>JALZKK010000275.1 GCA_030859285.1 Acidobacteriota bacterium
ATGCGGTGCGGGGCTTCGTAGAAGATGAGCGTCGCGGGAAATGTTTTGAGTTGCGCGAGCCGCACGCGGCGGGCCGTCGCGCGCGCAGGAAGAAAGCCGCCGAAGTAAAATTCGTCGGTCGGCAAGCCCGATGCGACGAGCGCGGCGACGAAGGCAGATGCGCCGGGGATGGGGACGATTGGCACGCTCTGTTCGACACAGGCGCGCACTAAACGGAAACCGGGATCGTTGATGCCGGGCGTGCCGGCGTCGGAAACAATAGCGACGCTCGCGCCGCTCAACAACAGGGCGACAAGTTCAGCAGCACGCTCCTGCTCGTTGTGTTCGTGATAGCTGATGGTCTTAGTTTTAATGCCGAAGTGATTCAACAGCCCGCGCGTATGGCGCGTGTCTTCGCAAGCGATGAGCGAGACTTCAGCGAGAACGCGCAGGGCGCGCTGCGTGATGTCTTCGAGATTGCCGATGGGCGTAGCGACAAGATAGAGCGTGCCGGGTGCGGATGACATGCGCGGATTCTAAAGGCAAAAATCAAAAGGCAAAAGTGAGAGACAGAGCGTCTGTCGTCACTTTTGCCTTATTGATTTTTATCTTCACCAACCTTTAGTTGCGCGGGAAGGGTAGGCGACGCCACCAATCGTCGTTGCGCCCGTTGCGATCACGGTCGCGATTTCGATCACGGTCGCGGTCGCGCGGGTCGTAGCCGCCGCGACGATAATAGCCGTCATTGTCGTTATAGCGCAGGCCGTAGATGTCCGCGATGGTGCGGAGGTCATACTCGATTTCGCGCCAGCTCGCAGAGCCGCGCGCATCGACGCGGAGGCGGGCAAGCATTCGCTCGACTTGATCGGCGGCGCGCAAGAGTTGTTGCGCTTCGCCGACGCTGCGGTTCAGGTTGCGCCCGTCGCCGACGCGATCCTTCAAGCGTTCCGCCGCCTGGCGAAAATCTTTCACTTCGTTGTTGATGCGGTCTTCGCGTCTCGTGCCATTGACGCGGCTGCGGTCGAGCAGGCGATCCACTTCGCGCTCGAAATTCTTGCTGCGGTCTTTAACGCGCTGCACGGCCCCGCGCAGGGTGTTGCGGTTGTAATCGCTAGTGCGTCGATTATCTCGATCCCGATCATCATCGCGGCGGTCGCGTCGCCCATCACGGTCGCGGCCCCACGGATCGTAACCGCCTTGCGCGGAAACGAGCGCGGGCAGTCCAAGCAGGATGAGCAGCATGGCGATTAAAGTTAAAGTTTGAGGGCGTCGGTTAGTCATCTTTGGATTCTCCTTCGTGCCGGCACTCGGCGACTGCCGTTCGGGACTTGAGAGACGTTCAATCTGAAGCGGTCGCAGTCGTCAGTGCCTATGTTCATTTGCGCCCGGTGGCGAGAGACGCCGAGCCTGTATGTGAAGCGACATGGCAAGCGATATGCCAGCGACAGTGAAATCAAGCGGGACGGGCGGGAAGGCAATAAAGACGGGGTGTTAAAGATTAAATTTCGTCATTCGACTAAACGGATTTGACGATAGGTTGTCCCAAATCGTGCAGGCGTTGGCGCATATCGTTGGCGGTTCAGATAGAAATGAGACAGGATTTACAGGATAAACAGGATGCAATAATAAAAACTAGACGGAGACTTTTGCTTCGTCCTGTCAATCTTGTTAATCCTGTCTGAATGTTCTGTGGTTTGATTTAATTGATGAGCTTGTTGATGTGGCGCAGTACGCGCTCTTCTAAAAGTTGCGGGCGTGTGCCGGACTCTTCGAGGACGAGCCAGCGCGGGGATTGGCCGGCGGCGCGGACGAGCAGGAATTCTTCGCCGGCGCGGCGGTCGCCGAAGTGTGAGACGGCGGCGCAGGCGAGTCCGCCGCCGCGCACGATGCCGTCGGCGGGCGTGCGCGGCCAGCCGGCTTCGACCGTCATGGTGCGGACGCCTGCGCGCAAGATCAAGCGCGTGCCGACCATCGTCGAGAGGCCGACGCGAAAGCGGTGGCCTGCTTCGTGTTTGAGATCGATGGTGATCGAAGCGCCCGCGTGTCGATTGAGCGTGGCGGCGTGCGCGGTGAAGGTTTCGATCAGCCAAGTGACGCCTATCGCGCGCGTCTCGTCATTGGCGGCGCGCAACGCGAGATAGTCGGCCACGTCGCCCCATCCCGTTGCCCGCGCCCGCCGCTCGGCCTCGCCGATCCGCCGCGCCCATTCCGCTTCAAATTCGCTCATCATTACCTCGAAAGAAGCAGCCACAGAGATCGCATTGGCACACAAGAAAGAAATGATCCACGAAACGACACGAAACAGCACGAAATAAAGACCACGAATTTTGTGTGGTTGGCTTCGTGTCTTTTCGTGTGATTTCGTGGATCACGTTTTCCCGGCTGTCCCAATCTGATCAATTTCGATTTAGCAGCAT
>JALZKK010000300.1 GCA_030859285.1 Acidobacteriota bacterium
GCCGGGCAGGGACCAGCCCTGCCCCTACAAGTTTTTTCACTGTCAAGAGTGTCAATCAGGTTGATGCTTTGGAACAGTTTCGCCAATCGTCAAAGCAGATCGCGGCTTGGGATGGGAACTTGAATCCCGACTCGCCCGTTGGTCCCCTAATGGCCGAGATGGAGAACGCTTTCCGCCAACGGATTCTCACTGCCGCGCTCGGCCCGGAGCGCGCCCGGCAATACGCTTGGGACGCACATTACTTATGGATGAATCAACTGCTCACCGCCCGCCCCGCCGCATGGCTGCCGAAGGAGTTTAAGAATTACGGCGAATTGATCCTCGCCTGCTACGCAGATGCGCGCGCGGCCTTGACGAAAAGGATCGGCGCGGACGAAGCGCAATGGACGTGGGGACGTTACACGCAAGCACGTTTCCCGCACCCGCTCGCCATCGTGCCTTTCATCGGCCAACAGTTCTTGATTCCGCCGTTCCCCGAAAGCGGGACGGGCGGCAGGCCCGGCGCGACTGTCAACGTCGGCGACGGCGTCTCAATGCGCTTCATCGCTGATCTCTCAAATTGGGATCACACACAACAAGGCATCGCGCTCGGCGAGTCCGGCGATCCGCAAAGCAAACACTGGAGCGATCAACTCTCTGACTGGCGTGCCGTCACGCCCCGCGCTTTGCCCTTCAACTCAACAGCGGTGGCGGCTGCCGCGCGAGAAATGCTGATTATGATGCCTGCGAAATGATTAGCAACTCAGGCGCGTTTCCCCGCGCGCCGACAACGATAGCGTTTTGTCCGTACTTGCGTCCCAATGTGGCGGCTTCATCACGCTTGATCCCGAAGATCAGCAAACTGCGTTCGGCGGGCCATCGCTTGTCGTCGCCGACACCCGCGCCCTCAAACAGCACATGCCCAACCGCGCGCATGTCTGCGACGAGCGCTTGATGTCTGGCAAAGTTTTCAGCTTCATCGAGCGGACGCGAGCCGGGATTGTGCGCGGTGACGAAAGCCCATTCATTGATCTGTCGCTCCGCCAAGAATCGCTCCAGCACGGGATTTAACTCGCCGATTCGCAAATTGATCTCGCCCGCAGGTAGCTCGGCACGGTAAGTAGTCTGCCGGTAAGCGTCCAATAAATCCTGATCGATCACAGCGGCCTCCATCGTCTCCATTCGCGTTGCGCTCAAAAAGAATTGTCGCTTTCAACAGTTTAAGCCGCTGCTAATTTTATACCGCGTGGACTTGACTTGCAGTCCGCTTCCTCGCATAACCGAGATTGTGACCGGCCCTCAACACTCTGAGTCATTGAGGATATTTTGCGCCGTCAGTCTCTCCGAAGAGGCGCGCCAGCGTGCCGCCGCGCACGTTGCACGCTTGCGCGAGATCGCGCCACGCGCCAAGATCAGTTGGGTGCGACCGGAGAGCCTACATCTGACACTCAAATTTTTCGGCGAGATCGACGCCGCAATGCTGGATAAAATTGCGCGCGCGAGCGGGCGCGCCGCCGCTGGCTGCGCGCCTTTCGCGTTACGGCTGAATGGTTCAGGAAATTTCCCGCCACGCGCCGCAAAGTCGCGTATCCTGTGGCTCGACGTTGCTGATGATCATGGACGTTTGGCGCATTTGCAAACGCGGCTTGAAGATGAGTGTGTGGCAGAGGACTTTCCTCGCGAGGCGCGGGCTTTTCGTCCGCACCTGACGCTCGCGCGTGTGCGCGTGGCCGATGCGGAAACGCGACGTGCGGCGGTTGCACATTCGGAGTCGGGCTTTGCGCCGGTCTCCGTGCCGGTCGAGGCTCTCGCGGTCATGCGTAGCGAGCTAGGGCCGGGCGGCGCGCGCTATACTATTTGCTCGCTCCATCAATTGAAGGGACCAAGACAAGCGCCGGAATAATCGCGGCGGTCAACGACATTTGCGATGACGATCAAACACCGAAAGGCGCAGCGAGTTTCCGTCTCGCGGCTGGTCATGCAGGCGCAAGGCGAATGCGCGGCTGGCCCGTTCTACGGCATGGTCGGTAATCTCAGTCCGCACGGCTGCTTTTTCGTGACTTACGCTAACGTGGAAATTAAAGAGATCGTCAACGCGCAAATCTTTTTGCCGACCGAGCGTTGGTTGCACATTGAGGGCGAAGTCTCGCACCGGGCAGAGCGCGCCGGCTTTGGCGTTCGCTTCCTTAATTTGTCTGAAGCAGAGAAGGCTTCATTGGAGTTGGTGATCGATTACGCGCAAGGGTTGAACGACGACATGGAGACTGGCGCTAAAGAGGCCGAACAGACGGGAGACAGCGCAGACGGATCAGACCCGGCAGAGCGCCGCAGATACCCGCGCGCCGCAGTCGCCGCCGACTTGCAGGGCGCGACGGAAGAGACAACCTCAGGCATCGCAGACATCAGCATGGGCGGCCTCTTTTTGCGGACGACCGCCAACCTCCGCATCGGCCAAACCATGACGCTACGCCTGCCGCTCGGCACCGGCCAACCGCTCGAAGTCGAAGTCGAAGTCGTCCACATCCAACCCGGGCGCGGCGTCGGCCTCAATTTCCTCTGGCAAGGCGAAGACGATCCCGCCCGCGCCCGCCTCGCCCGCGAGATCGCATTGTAAAAGTCCAATGTCCAATGTCCAAAGTCGAAGCCACTGTTCTTAACTGTGGACTTTGGACTATCTTTCCAATTGTCGTGGGCGCATTGGCGGATTGTCGTCGGGTAATGCG
>JALZKK010000335.1 GCA_030859285.1 Acidobacteriota bacterium
TGACGCCGCCCGAATCGTCGTCAACGAGATCAACGTCGTCGGCTCTCGCTGCGGACGTTTCGCCCCCGCGCTCGCGCTGCTGCACAAACACGCCATCGATGTCGAGAGCCTGATCAGCGAAGAATATGCCCTCGCCAACGGCGTCCAAGCGATGGCGCGCGCGGGCGAGAGCGGCGTGCTGAAAGTTTTACTGAAACCTTGAAAAGCAGGAGGCAGGGGGCAGGAGGCAGTAAAGTCAACAAAGAGGGTCTTTTATTTTCTGTCTTCAACTTTTTAGGAACAATACCCACGATCATGAATTGCTCACTGCTTCCTGTTCCTGCCTCCTGCCGACTGCTTTCACATGCGCCTTAAATCCAACTTAGCCGCCGATGCCGCGTTGATGTTGACGACGCTCATCTGGGGATCGACGTTCTTCATGGCGAAGGACATTCTGACGTACTGGCCGCCGTTGGCGTATCTCTCGTTTAGGTTCGGGCTGGCGGCGGTGGCGATGGCGGCAGTCTTTCCGAAACAGGTGTTGGGCGCGCGGCGGGATGAATGGCGTGCGGGTGCGCTGTTGGGCTTGTTGGTTGGGACGGGCTTCGCTTTGCAAGCGGCGGGGCAGGTTTATACAACGGCTTCAAAGTCTGCATTTGTGACGGGGTTGACGACGCCGTTGGTCCCCTTCGTCGCTTTTGTGATACTGCGCGTGAGGCCGAGCCTTGAGAACTTGATCGGCGTCGCGTTGGCTTCGGCGGGTGGAGCCTTGATCCTCGCGCCGGCGGGAGGAACGGGTGAAGTCAACGCCGGCGATCTGTTGACGCTGGCGGGGACATCGCTCTTTGCGACGCATATCACTTTGTTGAGCGTCTATGCGCGCCGCTATGACGTGCGGCAGATGGCGGTCTTGCAGATCGCGGCGGCAGCCATCGTGTTTCTGCTCGTGTGGGGCGCGTTTCACGGGGCGAGTTACTTGTTCGGCGCGAGCGCGCTGCCCGCGTTCGCCGTGCGCGAGACCGGCGCGCTCGTGTGGAACGATGGCATCGTTTGGCAACTCGTCTATCTCGCATTGATCGGCACGTTCCTGACATTCCTCTTATGGACGTGGGGCCAATCGCGCACTTCGCCGACGCACGCGGCGATCATCTTCAGCCTTGAGCCGATCTTCGCCACCGCCTTCGCCGTCGCGGTCTTGGGGCCAAACGAATGGATGGGGCCGCGCGGCTTCATCGGGGCCGCGCTCGTCTTCGCCGGTATCATCATTTCTGAAATCCGTCTGCGGGAAATCAAGGGCAGCGACAAGTGACAGGGTGATAAGAAAAAACTCGCCCTGTTCTGTCGCTTGTTACCGTCGTTTAGCCCGGCTGCCTTCTCCTTTGCGGCGTTCACGGTGTTTCGTTATACTCAGTAGCCCGATTAGTCGGGAGCGTTCGCAAGTATAAGCAGGAACCAAAAACTTGAGCGGCTTCACTGCTCTCGGTCGAGCAGTGAGCGGTGGCCGCGACCGTCCTCCCCCCTGTTGTAGTAAAGGTGGTAAAGAATTATGTATCAACTTCCCAAAGGCCAGACGACTGAGACGGATCAGTTGATCTTAAAGCGCTTGCGCGTGTGGATCGCGGCGTTGGCGTGCGTGTGTTTGGCGGTCGGCGTCGGTGTTGGCGCGTTGCTCGCCGGTCGCCCTGCGGTGGCACAACCGGAAGCGCAGCAGCAGGCGCGGGAGGTGCAGGCTGCCGCCCGTGCGCCTGAAGCTCTCTCCGCTTCGTTCGCCGAGATTGCGCGGCGGGTCGAGCCAGCGGTCGTCAACATCGGCACAGTCAGCGCGCCACAGGTCGCGGAAGATGATGAGGCGGACGAAAAGGACGGCGCGAAAGAGAACCCGTTGATGGAAATGTTCCGCAAGCAGATGCGGCAGCCGGCGCGCGGTGTGGGCAGCGGCTTCATCGTCGATCCGAAAGGCTACATCCTGACCAACCAGCACGTTGTCGAGAACGCGACGAGGATCAATGTCCGCTTGCAGTCGGGCGAAATCCTGCGCGGCACGGTGGTCGGGCAGGACGACGAGACCGACTTGGCGATCATCAAGGTGCAGGTAGCGCGCGAACTGCCGACGGTCAAACTCGGCAACTCCGATGATGTGCAGGTCGGCGATTGGGTGTTGGCGGTCGGCTCGCCGTTCGGATTGGACCAGACCGTGACTGCCGGCATCATTTCGACGCGCGAGCGCACCACTCCCGCCTCGACCAATTTCCAACGCTTCCTGCAAACCGACGCGGCGATCAATCGCGGCAACTCCGGCGGCCCGCTCGTCAACATGCGCGGCGAAGTGATCGGCGTCAACTCGCAGATCGCCACCACGACCGGCGACTACAATGGCATCGGCTTCGCCCTCCCCGCCAACGAAGCGCGTTTCGTCTATGATCAACTCGTCGCGGGCGGCAAGGTGCGACGCGGCTACTTGGGCATCAATCTGGAGACGGTGCGCGGCGAGTTCGCGCGGGTTTACGAATTGCCGGAAGCAAGCGGCGCGATTGTGGCCGACGTGCGCGAAGGCCCGGCGGTCAAGGCCGGCATTCAGGCCGACGACATCATCATCGAGTTTAACGGGCAGAAGGTGACAGGCTCGCAAGACTTGATCAACAAGGTGGCGAGTACGCCCGTGGGCCAGACGATCAACTTAACTTTCCTGCGCGATGTGAACGGCAAACTCGAACGCCGCACTTTAAGCGTCGCCGTCGGCGAGCGCCCGGCCCGCCCGTCTGAGTTGTCGGACGATACTGTGCCAACGACGCCACAGCCTCCGGCGACGCTCAAAAAGATTACGCCGTCCGACAGCGAACGCCCGCGTCTCGGCCTGACCTTAAGCGAACTAACGCCCGTACTGGCGCGCGAGAAAAATTTGCGCGACGTGCGCGGCCTGATCGTCACCGACATCGATCCGGGCGGCCTCGTCTCCGACACGGAACTGCGCGAGAACATGGTCATCCAGCGCGTCAACCGCACACCGGTCACGACGCTCGCCGATTTCGAGCGCATCATCAACAACCTCAAAATTGGCGATGCCATCGTCCTCAACGTCGCCTACGAACGCTCAGGCCGCGTCTATCAAACGATCTTTCAGTTCACTTATCAATAAAGTCCAAAGTCCAATGTCCAATGTCCAAAGTCAAACATGGCTTGAGACTTTGGACATTGGACATTGGACTTTGGACCAACAGTTATGTCCCAAGCGAAAAAAGCTCTCGCCAAAGCGGCGAAGAAGAATAACAGGCGCGGAGCGGCGAAGCAGCCGCGCACCGCCGTTAAAACTTATCTCAACTATATCGGCGGCGAGTGGGTGAAGAGCGCGGGCGGTGAGTTTTTCGAGAACTTGAATCCGGCGGACACGCGCGAGGTAGTGGGCCGCTTCGCGCGCTCGACTGCGGAAGATGTGAATCGCGCAGTGGAGGCGGCGAAGGAGGCGGCGGAAAATTGGAAGCGAACGCCCGCGCCGCGCCGCGCCGAGATTCTATTTCGTTTAGGCGAGATTCTGATCCGCAATAAAGAGCGATTCGCGGCGGACATGACGCGCGAGATGGGCAAGGTCTTGAAGGAGACCGGCGGCGATGTGCAGGAGGCCATCGATTGCACTTACTACACTGCCGGGGAGGGCCGCCGCTTGCACGGCTTCACGACGCCCGCCGAGATGCCCGACAAGTTCGCAATGTGCGTGCGCCAACCCGTCGGCTTGTGCGGCTTGATCACGCCGTGGAATTTTCCGATGGCGATCCCTTCTTGGAAATTGATCCCGGCGCTCGTCTGCGGTAACACGGTTGTCATCAAACCGGCGGAAGACACGCCGCTCTCAACTTTTAATCTCGTCAAAGCGTGCGAAGAAGCCGGCATCCCCGCAGGCGTCGTCAACATGGTGACGGGCTACGGCGAGCCGGCGGGCAAGGCTCTGACGGAACACCGTGCGGTGCGCCTGATCTCTTTCACCGGCTCGACTGAGACGGGGCGGATCGTCGCGTCGGCCTGCGCCGACCGCAACGCGATCTGCTCTTTGGAGATGGGCGGCAAGAACGTCATCATCGTGATGGACGACGCCGACATCGACCTCGCCATCGACGGCACAGTCTGGGGCGCATTCGGCACTTCGGGCCAACGCTGCACGGCCTCCTCGCGCGTCGTGGTTCACAAGAAAGTCTATAAAAAGTTCGTGGGCAAATTGGTCGAGCGCGTGCAGACTTTAAGAATCGGCAACGGCGCTGATCCGCAGACGGACGTGGGACCAGTGATCAACGCCGACGCCGTCAGCAAGATCATGGGCTACATTGAGATCGGTCAACGCGAGGATAGAGCCAATCTCGCGGCGGGCGGCGGGCGTCTGGACGGCGGCGCGCACGCGCACGGCTTTTTCATCGAGCCGACCGTCTTCACCGATGTCGCGCCCGACATGCGAATCGCCCAAGAAGAAATCTTCGGCCCCGTCACGGCGATCATCCCGACGAACTCTCTGGAAGAAGCCGTCGAAATTGCGAACGGCGTCCGCTACGGTTTGTCCGCCGCGATCTACACGCAGGATGTCAATCGCGCTTTCCACGCGATGAACGACATGTACACCGGCATCTTCTACGTCAACTCTTCAACCATCGGCGCGGAAGTCCACCTGCCCTTCGGGGGGACCAAAGCGACGGGCAACGGCCA
>JALZKK010000349.1 GCA_030859285.1 Acidobacteriota bacterium
GTTCAGCATTAGCGACGCGCTGCCCGTCTCCGCGATTGGAGCGGAGCGCGCCGCCCGCCGGATCATTGACGGATGCGCGCGCGGCGAAGCGGAAGTGATCGTTTCCCTGCAAGCCGTCCTCGCCGTCAAATTCCACGCGCTCTTTCCTGAATTGACGGCGGACATGATGAGTTTGATGAATCGCTTGCTACCCGATGCAGGCGGCATCGGTACACAAAGCGCGAAAGGCAAAGAGAGCCAATCGGCGTTCTCACCTTCTCTACTGACAACATTGAGCGATGCGGCGGCGCGGCGCAATAACGAGATGGCGCATTAGGATGAGAGAAAATTTGATCGTGGTGGCTCAGATCAAAAGGCAGGGAGACTCACCACAGAGACACAGAGGCACAGAGAAGAAGTGAGGATTGATGAATAAAAGACAAATACTTTCTCTTCATCATTCCTCTTTCCTCGTTTGTTTTTTCTGTGTCTCTGTGTCTCCGTGGTGCAAACCGCCTTCTGAAGTGTAAGTCTTCGGGATAAAACATGAGTGAACAGAAGTGGCCGGACAGGCTGTGGATTGTGCGCCACGGCGAGAGTGCGGGCAATGTGGCGCGGGATGCGGCGGAAAGCGCCGGATTACATTTGATCGAGATCGGCGCGCGACGCGATGTCGATGTGCCGCTCTCGCCGTTGGGCGAGCGGCAGGCCGCTGCGCTCGGCCATTGGTTCGGCCAGATGCCGCGCGAGCAGCAACCGGAAGTCGTGTTGACTTCGCCGTATCTGCGCGCGAAAGAAACGGCGGAGATCGCGCTCGCGGCGGCGGGCATCGATCCGGGCGACATCACGTTCATCTCCGATGAGCGTCTGCGCGAGAAAGAGTTTGGCGTCCTCGACCGTTTGACGAAGCTCGGCATTCAAGCGCGGTATCCAGAGCAGGCGGAGTTTCGGCAGGCCATCGGGAAATTTTATCACC
The DNA here is from genome assembly GCA_030859285.1 of Acidobacteriota bacterium. Taxonomy (GTDB): domain Bacteria; phylum Acidobacteriota; class Blastocatellia; order Pyrinomonadales; family Pyrinomonadaceae; genus JACCRA01. The sequence continues at coordinate 956 of JALZKK010000349.1, forward strand.
GACCGCCGGGCGGCGAGAGTTGGTGCGACGTGATCCTGCGCTTGCGTAATGTGATCGATACCATTACCCGCGAGTATTGCCGCGAGCGTGTATTGCTCGTGGCGCATTCGGTCGTCGTCTTGTGCTTTCGTTATTTGCTGGAGCGCATGACCGAAGAAAAGATTCTCGCCATCGACCGCGAGCATGATGTCGCCAACTGTTCCGTCACGACTTACGAGTATGCCGCCCACCTCGGCAAGCGCGGCAAACTGGCTCTCCGCGCTTTCAATTTCGTCGCGCCCCTCGAAGCCGAAGGCGCGCCCGTCACCACGGAGAAAGATGTGCCGGTCGCTCCGAAGTAAGGTTGCGGCTGATGTGCTGCCGAGAAACTGAATGGCAAAATCAAAAAAGTCCACTTCCTCATCGACAGCCGTCCGCCAGAAACCTTTGCTTATTTCTCCGAGCTTACTGCGACGCTGGGCTTTGCCCCAACCAGACGGCGACGCCGACAAGGATGAACGCGGGCAAGTGTTAGTGATCGGCGGGGCAGCGGAGATGCCGGGGGCTGTGATCCTCGCGGCGACGGCGGCGTTGCGCGTCGGGGCGGGGAAGTTGCAGATCGCAACGTGCCGCAGCGTTGCGCCGCACGTCGCCACCGCCATGCCCGAAGCCCGCGTGTTCGCTTTGCCGGAGACGAAATCAGGAGCTATCGCTACCACTGCCATCGCCCGTCTAGTGGAGCAGATCAACCGGGCGCAAGCCGTCTTGATCGGGCCGGGCATGATCGACGAAACGGCGGTCGTGAGATTGATGGAAAAAGTGCTGCCGCAGATCGAGTCTCCCGCGCTCATTCTTGATGCGGCGGCGCTGTCAGCGCTGGTGGCGCATCCACAGAGTTTGCACAAACTGCGTGGCTGCGCCGTACTGACGCCGCACGCGAACGAAATGTCTGAGTTGCTCAAACTCGATAAATCTGAGATCGCTGCTGATCCACAAGCGACGCTCTGTCGGGCTGTCGCAGAGTTCGCCGCCGTCGTCGTCTTGAAAGGGCGCGAGACTTTGATCGCCGCGCCGCACAGTAAAATCTACTGCAACCGCGCCGGCAATGTCGGGCTGGCGACTTCCGGTTCAGGCGACACGCTCGCCGGCCTCATCGCGGGATTGGCCGCGCGCGGAGCCGCGCCGCTCCAAGCCGCCGTCTGGGGCGTCCACTTGCACGCGCGGGCCGGCGATGAGTTGGCACGTAAGTTTGGGCCACTCGGTTATCTCGCGCGCGAGTTGCCGGCAGAGATACCTCGCTTATTGACTATGCTTGAGAGAAGGAAGAAGGATTAGCCACGAAGGACACGAAGGACACGAAGAACGCGGAGCAGAAAATAATGAGCGATGAATGCGAAATGATGAATGAGAAGCAGGCTATTCAGCATTTATCGGTCATTATTTCCTCTTCGTGTTCTTCGTGTCCTTCGTGGCTGATCTTGTTTTTCTTACACGAAAGATTGTAACAGGGTGAAATGAGATGGCCTCAATTTTTCCTGAGCCGAAGTTCATTCCGCTCGATTTCACGCGGCTCTCGTCTGAAGAACAACGAGAACGCAGCCGGAGCTTTTATGAGTTGATGCAGCGTCGCCGCACGGTGCGAGATTTTTCGGACGAGCCAGTTGCCTTCGAGTTGATCGAGCGCGCGATTCAGACTGCCGGCGCTGCGCCGTCGGGCGCGAATATGCAGCCGTGGCGTTTCGTCGTCGTTGGCGATGCGGAAGTGAAGCGGCGCATCCGCGAGGCGGCGGAAGCGGAAGAGCGCGCCAGCTATGGCAGGCGAATGCCGGAGCGTTGGCTGCGGCGGTTGGCCCCGCTCGGCACAGATTGGCACAAACCATTTTTAGAGATCGCGCCTTACCTGATCGTCGTCTTTCGCATCGACTACTTGATTGATGAACAGACCGGCGAGACTGAGCCGACTTATTATGCTTCCGAATCGGTCGGCATCGCCGTTGGTCTCCTGCTCGTCGCGCTGCACACGGCGGGACTCGCCACGCTCACGCACACGCCCAGCCCGATGAAGTTCTTGAGCGAGATACTCAACCGCCCCAAGAATGAGAAGCCTTTCGTCTTAATCCCCGTCGGGTATCCGGCTGAGGGCGCGCGCGTGCCGGACATCGAGCGCAAGCCGCTTGAAGAAATTATGCAAGTGAACTGAATGGTGAAATGTTTGGAAAGAAGGTTCAACGGTGCAGTCGGAGGGGACGCGCCATCAAAGTGACTCTTAAATGTCAGTGTCTTGATGCGCTGCTAAACGGCGACGTTTGCTGTCGCCTTCCTCTGCCGCAATCCACTGAACAAGTGAAGTAATGTCCCCGCCAAAATAGTGTATGTCCC
>JALZKK010000372.1 GCA_030859285.1 Acidobacteriota bacterium
GCCTCGACAATGCCTTTGGCAATCGCCAATCCCATGCCCGTGCCGGCAGGCCGTTGCCCGCCCGTGTCGCCGTCGCTGATCGCGCGAAAGAACTTATCAAACACCCGCTCGCGCAAGGGCGGCGGGATGCCCGGCCCTTCGTCTTCGACGGCGAACAGCAACGTCACATCATCCGCCCGTTGCGCCGAGATGCGGATCAGTGTGCCGCCCGGCGCGTACTTCGCTGCGTTATCGATCAATGTGTAGATCACTTCGCTGACGGCGCGCGAGTCAACGCGGATCACCGGCAAGTCTTTTTCGCTGTCGATGTGAATTTGGTGTTGGCGCGTCAGCGGTGCGGCTCGCGCGAGGGCGGTCGTGATGATCTCCTCGACGCTGCTCCAGTGCCGGCGCAATTGCATCTCGCCCGCTTCAATGCGCGCGAGTTCTATCAATCCCTCGACGAAGCGGTTCAGCCGGTCGCTCTCTTCATTGATCACTTCGAGCATTTCCCGTCGTGTCTCAGCGTCCAGCGTGAGCGGCAACCCTTCATAGGTGCTGCCCTCTTGCTCGTCGAGCAACGTCGTCACAGAGGCTTTGATCGAGGTGAGCGGCGTGCGGATGTCGTGTGTCACTGCGTCGAGCAATGCCGACTTCAGTCGTTCGCTCTGACGCAACGCTTCGGCGCGGCTGGCGAGTTGGAAGGAGGCTTGCAGTTCCTCGTAGAGCCGCTCGATCTCCGCCTGCCGGCTTTCGGCTTCCTCCGCACGCCGTTTAGCATAGGCAGAGAGCCACCCGGCAGTCACGGCAGTTATGGCGAAGGCCGAGAGCGCAGCCCAATTCTGCGGGTCAGCGATGGTCAGCGTGCCGTATGGCGGGAGGAAGAAAAAGTTGAAGCACACTGCGCCGAACACGGCATTGACGAGAGCCGGTCGGCTGCCGCGCCACGTCGCGGTAAAGAGGATGATGAGCAACAGCGCCAGCGCGATAGTCGATTGATTGAGCCGCCCACGCAGGGCCAATAGCAGAGCCACCATCGCCGCCATGCCGAGCATAGACAGCGCATAACTCATCGCCCCGTTTCGCCGCGCACCGCTCATGCGCCACATTCTACAAGTAAACCGGAGAGCGATGTGAGCTTTGGAGCCGAGCCTGTCCGATTGAAGCGACCCGTCAATTCGTGATAACAATCAAACGGTTGTTTATTGTTCGGCAGATCAGCCTACGGAGACTTCAACCAGCTACCATGTCAAACACCGCCAACGACAACAACGAGCCGGTCTCGCAACGAAATTCACGCGCCAATCTGGAGAAACTCCTGACTGAGATGATCGAAGAGCCGGAGCGGCGCGCCGAGATGACCAAACAGATCGAAGAGATTTTCGGGCAAGAGAAGGCCGTGATGGTTTTGGACATGTCGGGCTTCTCGCGCACGACGCAGCGGCACGGCATCGTGTCGTACTTACAGATGATCCACGCCATGCGCTCGATCACGAAGCCGTGCGTCGAAGCGCACCGGGGATTGCTCGTCAAGGCCGAGGCCGACAATCTCTTCTGCCTGTTCGACACGGTCGCGGACGCCATCCGCGCCGGCCAAGACATCACGCGCCACCTGAACGCCGCCAACGTGGTGCTGCCGGAATCGCGGCGGCTCTACGTCTCAATCGGGATCGGCTACGGGACTCTCCTCAACGTCGCGGATGAAGATTTGTACGGCAACGAAGTCAATCTCGCTTCCAAACTGGGTGAGGACATCGGCGGCATGGCCGACATCCTTTTGACCGCCGCCGCACACGAGCGTTTGCAAGCGGCGGACGTTGCATGCCGGGAAGAGGTGATCAGCATCTCCGGAATCGAATTGCCTTACTTCGTTGTTGAGGGCCATTGATTCCGGCTCCCATAGATCACGTTTTGTTTGACCGGCGTTTTGTGGCGGCAGTACAATTGTTGTCACTCAGCATGGACGCTGAACGGAATTCGCTTCTTTCCTCGGCGTGGAAATCATGGCTTTCCTTGAGCGGCTGATTTCCGACTTTCATCCGGTTGACAAAGTCCGGGCAGGGCTTGCTGCCCCGCAGTTTCGGTATTCCCCATGGCACTCTTCAGTCGACTCTCAATCGCCCCTAATCTATTACGTCGCTGGTACTGGCTGCTCGCCATCGGCCTGACGCTCATCGTCTGGGGTGGACTGGCGCTCGCCATGCGCCCGCTGCCGGACGCTAACGGTAAGCTCACGTCCCACCCTTACGGCCTCGTCTCAGGCATCGAGCAGAACGGCATTGACGTACTCTTCCAGTTGCGCGACGTGCTGCACCCAGAGTTGCGCGAGCGCGGTCGGCAGGAACCGATCACGATCATCGGCGTCGATGAAGACACGATCCGCGAGTCGAACATCCGCCTGCAACGCTGGCCGCGCAGTTATTATGCGGCCCTCATCGACCGCGCCAGCGCCGGGGGGGCGAGCGTCATCGGCCTCGACCTTTACCTCAGCGAGCAGGGCGGCTTCTCGGCTGAAGACAGGGAGGCCGACGAGCGTCTGCTTGAATCCATCACTAACGCCGGGAATGTCGTCATCGCCAAGAAATTACCCGAAGGCGGCTCGCAAGCGATCACCCCGCTGCCGGCCTTCGCCGAGGCGGCCTCGGCGGTCGGCTACGTCGATATGGCGCTCGACAGCGACAGCTTCGTGCGTACCGCCCAACTCTTCCGCCACACCGGGCAGGGCGAGCCGGATTCGAGCTTCGCCAACTACGTCACGCAACTCTATACCGAGCAACCTCTCGAAGACGTGGGCGAGTTCAGGGCCAAGCTGGGCGAGCGGATCATCCCGCTCCGGACTGACTCGACGATGCACATTGACTTCCGCAAGCGGACGCCCGGCTTCACCTACGTCTCGGCCAAAGACATCATCTTCGGTGATGCCGCGACACTCTCCGACGAACTCTTCCGTGACCGCATCGTCATGATCGGGGCCACGAACAACGACGCGCCTGATTTGTTCGAGACTCCTTACTACCAGCCCGGCGTCATCGCCTCGCTGCTGGCGCGCGTCTTGGGCAGGCCGCTCGAAACCGCGCCCGCACAGATGCCCGGTGTCGAGATTCACGCCACCATCGCCGCGACGATGCTCTTCGGCAAATACCTCTATCGGCTCTCTTACGGAGCACGCATCATCATCGTGCTAATGGCGCTTGTCATCGTCGGTGGTGCGATCTTCTTTCTCCGCGCGCTGTGGGGAGCATTAGCGGTGATCACGGTGGCCGCCAGTTTCCTAGCGCTGGCGTCTTGGACGTTCAATACACAAGGCATCATTCTGCCCCTCGCCGCGACGCAGATGGGCATCGGCGTCCTGACGCTGACTGGCTTCCTGTTGCGCTACGCTCACGAACGTGCGATTCGTGATGACAAGGAGGCCGAGCGCGCAGCCATTATGGACATCTTCTCGCGTTGCGTCTCGCCCGAAGTGGCCGACACGCTCTGGCAGCAACGCGCAGATCTCGCGCTCGGCGGCGAGCGCCGCATCGTGACGCTGATCTTCACCGACATTCGCGGCTTCACGACGCTTTCCGAATCAGTCAGTTCGGAAGTCGTGGTCCAATGGCTCAATGAGTATTTCAGCCGGATGCACCGCATCGTCGCTTCTTACGGCGGCCACATCAACAAATTCATCGGCGACGGATTGATGATCGTTTTCGGCGCTCCGATTGCGCGCGGCGACAGGTTAGAAGCGCGGGCCGCCGTCGCCTGCGGATTAGAAATGCTGGCGGAAGTCGAGCGGATCAATGAGGAATGGAAAGGCACAGGCCGCCCGCACATCGCTATCGGCGTCGGGATTCACACGGGCGAAGCGACCTGCGGCGTAGTCGGCGCGGAAGGCCGCCTCGAATACACGATCATCGGCGACACAGTGAATCTTTCAGCGCGGCTTGAATCGACGACCAAAGAGAAAGGCGTCCCGATCCTGATCAGCGATGCCACCGCGCAACTGCTCGGCATTGACTACGAGACCGAACCGCTCGGCGACGTGAAAGTGAAAGGCAAGAGCCAAAGCACGGAAGTCTTCACCGTCAAGAAAGCTGATCGGCGGGTCGCCGAGCCAGCCGTCGCTTAATTCTAGTCCAAAGTCCAATGTCTAATGTCCAAAGTCGAAAACACGGTTCTTGACTTTGGACTTTGGACTTTAGACTTTGGACTCAAGGAGCGCGCCTTCTTCGTAGGCGCGGGCGAGACGTTCGAGGGCGGCGATCTGTTGTCGCAGATGCGCGCCTTCTTCGGTGTCGGCGATGAGGCGGGGGCGCTCGTAGGCGCGGATGGTCATGATGCGCGGGATGATGTCTGACCCGGCGGTGATGGCGTCGTTGATCGACTCGAAATGATGATGCTCGGCCAGCGCGATGCGCTCCGGCGCGAGGATTAAAGTGTAGCCACGATCCCCGTAGGCTTCGGAGAATGCGCCGTCAATCGTCACGGCGTTGCCGCCCTGCTTGACCGGCTCTTCGCCCTTCTCGATTTTCACGGGGACGTGGCCGTTAACGATCAAGCCTTCTTTAGTGCCTCCCAATTCAATCGCCACCCGCCGGCAAAATTCCGCGTCGTGCATTAGCTTAAAGTAAGGATTCTTGTGTTCCTTGCGCGCGTCCTTATCTTCGACGAAATAATTCTCGAAAGTCGTCATTCGATCTTTGCCGAAGAGCGGCGAGAGCGGTCCAGTCCAGAGATACCAGAGCCAGTCGGCGTCCGCGTCCAATCCTTCCGCGCCCTTGCGGAAAGCGCGGCGCACGACTGAATCCAAAGCCTCGAACAACTCGCGCCCGGCGCGCGCTTGGCCGTCCACTGCGAGCGAGAGGAAGTTTCCGCCCTCGTCCACCGGCAGACACGCATGAAAGATCACGGCCTCATCGCGCAGCGTGAACATCGTCCCTCGCCGCGTGACGTAGGACATGTGTTGCCACAAGCGCGAACTGGAAACGAACGACTGCCGCAGCCTGTCCATGCACACACGCTCTTCCTCGGAGAGCGCGTAAGGATCAGTCGGATCGACGGTCGGCAAATAAGTGTCGAGCAGCGGGTGAATGCGTCCGTCGATTTCAATCGTCCCCTCGCCGTGATTGATGCGGTGCAGCAGATTGCGCCCCTCCAACTCCCATTCAGGATGACGGCGGCTGGTCTGCCCTTCGAGCTTGAACTGGATGATCGCGATGGCCTTTTGCATCCGCGCCATCAACAGATCGTCGCGCAAGCCCGTGCCGCGCGTCTTGAATCGTTCCGCACTGTCGTCGGCATAAACTGTGCGCGCCAACTTTTCGAGCGGCGTCATGATCAGGCCGTAGCCTTCTTCGAGTTGCGAGAGTCGCCGGTAGCGCAGGGAGATTCTGACGACAGTTGCGATCAACGCTTCCTGCCCCAGACACGCGCCCATCCAAGACACGTCATGATTGCCCCAAATGTACGAGACCTGCGGTTGCTCCATTAGATAATCGATCACTTTGTCGATGCGCGGCCCGCGGTCGCCGAGATCGCCGGCGACGACGATCTCCGCTACCGACAAGTTACGAACCAGCCGCGAGGCCGCGCGCACCGCACTCAAATCTTTCCGATGTGCCGCCAGCGTGTCGATCATCGCATCGACATAAGCTGTCCTCCGCCCCGTCACCGGCTCGTCGTGCAACTCTTCAAACAACTCTTGATATTCCGGCGGCAAAAGATTCATCAGCCGTCGCTGCCGGTAACTGCGCGCCAACTCCCGCACGATCTCAAACTGGACTCTGAGTGTCCGTTGCACCCACTCGCGGCGCGACGCTTCATCGGCCAATCTCTCATGCAAGTGTTCCATCAACTCGCGCGGGTAATAGAGCAAGGCCAACAACTCCTGCTGCTCTTCCGCCGGCAAACGCCCGTCAAACAATTGGCTCACCAACGGGCGCAAATTGCCTGAAGCGTTATTGATGATGTGCCGCAGCTTTTTATATTCGCCATGCACGTCGCTAACGACATGCACCGTCCCCTTCGGCAGCAAGAGCGACGCACGCAACGCGGCGGCTTCGGCTACAGCCAAATCAGCAGTCGGATAATTATTTTGCAGGGCGTGAAGGAGCGTCATCTCCTCCTGGCTGAAAGAGATAGGCATATTCAACTCCGATTGCGGACGGGCGGATTGCGGATGGCGAATTGAAAAAGAGCCGACC
>JALZKK010000001.1 GCA_030859285.1 Acidobacteriota bacterium
GGGACAACTCTTCTTTTCCTCCCGTCTCCCTGTCTCCCCCTCTCCCCGGCTGTCTTTATTAATTCCTGACCCCTTCTTGCGTACATCGCGCGATCTTGTTCGCCGAGTTCGGCGATCTTGGTCATCACGTGTTCGGCGATCTCTTTGTAAGTCCGCACGCCGTCGCGCTGGTCGAGGAAAGCGGTGTAGTCAATGGGCGGGCCGAAGTGGATGCGAATTTTTTCGCCACCTGTCCAGTTGCCGACGACTTGCTTGAAGAGATCATTGCCCAAGCCGGCGACGAAGACGGGGACGACTTGGGGCTGCGCGTCCTTGATCAACTTGCCGACGCCGGGCTTCGGCGGCAGGAAACTGTACGGGTCTGGATTCTGATTGCGCGTGCCTTCGGGGTGAAAGCCGATGACGTGCGCCGCGCCGTGTTGGCAGAGATCGGTTAAGAGCCGCATCGAGTATTTATCAAACTCGCGTTTGTCCAAAAGCGGATCGCTGCCCGCCGCGAAAAACGGCGGGTACATCGACCACCAACCCATTAGCATGTTGACGAACATCCCTAACGGCGATTCGTAAAAGAAGCGCGCCCGCACGGGAAAGAAAAGTTTTTTCGGCCAACTCGTCCGGCGGAACAGCTCTGCCGAAACAGTGTACATATCGAAGAACGAGCGGTGATTGGCGACCAGCAAGATCGGGCGTTCGTGCGATACTTCATCGAAATGCTCAAGGCCATAGACGCGCATTAAGTTGTAAGTCGAAATCCGAATCCAACCCGCGCCGAGCGTGCGTTGGCAAAAAGTCCAAAAACTTTTCCAACGCCCCCCATTCATCCGCTGCGTGAAGTAAAAAGCAAAACGCTCCATCCGCGACAACACGGCGATCTCTTCCGGCAGCGGCTCACATGCGCCCTCAGCAGCGGTTATTTCATCACGCCGTAACGGCGCTACTTCTTTTAGATCGGACTGAGACATATTTCGTTAGTCCAAAGTCCAAAGTCCAAAGTCAAGAGCTTGTCTTAATGACTTTGGACTTTGGACTTTGGACTTTGGACTATTGGTTAATCAATCGAAAAATATTTCGCCTCTTCGTGATGCACAATGATCGCCGAAGTCGATTGCTCCGGATCAAGCTGGAACTCTTCGCTCAAAGTCACATCGATCCGTTCTGGCCGCAGCAGATCGAAGAGCTTCGTTTGGTCTTCGAGATTCGGACAAGCGGGGTAGCCGAAGCTGAAGCGCGAGCCTTGATAGCCTTGATGAAAGAGTTTCGTGATCTCCGTTGCGTCGCGCCCGGTGATGCCGAGTTCTTCGCGGATGCGTTTGTGCCACAATTCCGCGAGGGCTTCTGCGGCTTCGACGCTGAGGCCGTGAAAGTAGAGATAGTCGGTGTAACTGTCAGCCTTGAACAACTCGTGCGCGTACTCGCTCGCGCGCCGCCCGACGGTGACGAGGTGAAAAGCTACTGTGTCGATTTTTTGTCCTGAATCCTTCGCCGCGAAATAATCCGCGAGGCACAGACGCTTGCCCGCCGGCTGGCGTGGGAAAGTAAACCGCAGGCGTTCCGTCTGCTGATCCTCTTCGTAAATAACCAAGTCGTTGCCTTCTGATTGGCAGGGGAAATAGCCATAGACGACACGCGGCGTGAGTAAGCCTTCGCGCTGCGAGCGTTCTTTCAACTCTTCATAGATCGGGCGCACTTTCCCGGCGACGAGCGCGCGGTACTCTTCCGCCGACTTGCGCCCTTGCTTGAATTGCCACTGGCCTTTGAAGAGCGCCGTCTCGTTGACGAAGGCGAAGACTTCATCAAGCGGGATGTCTTCCACAACGCGCGAGCCGTAAAAGGGCGGGCGCGGAATCGGGACATCGGCGCGCACATCCGAACGATTTGTGTGCGTCGTGTCGCCCACGACGCGCGCGGCGCGCGGCTTCGCGGGTTTGCGGATGCCGAGCTTGGCTTCTTCGCCGATCAAATTTTCGGCGTCCTCGTCCGCGGCATCGTCGTTTGCGGCGGATGAAGAAGTTGCTATTTTCAATTTCTCCGCCGCGTCGCCGTTTTGAGCGCCGGTCAGAGAGTCCATTGTGTGCAGGCCATCGAAGGCGTCCTTTGCGTAGAAGAGTCGGCCTTTGTAAATGGACTTCAAATCCTCTTCGACGTAACGGCGCGTCAAGGCGGCCCCGCCCAACACGACCGGGACGTTAATGCCGCGTTCGTTCAAGACTTCCAAGTTGTCTCTCATGATCAGCGTGGACTTGACGAGCAAGCCGCTCATCCCGATGGCGTCCGCACCGTGTTCCTCAAACGCGCTGACGATAGTTTCGACTGGCTGCTTGATGCCGAGATTGACAACCTTGTAGCCGTTGTTCGTCAGGATGATGTCCACGAGGTTTTTGCCGATGTCGTGAACATCGCCTTTGACCGTCGCCAACACCATTGTCCCTTTCGCCGTCGCGCTGCCCTTCTTTTCCATGAACGGTTCGAGGAAACGCACCGCCGTCTTCATCACTTCCGCCGATTGTAAGACGAAAGGTAACTGCATCTGTCCGCTGCCGAAGAGATCGCCGACCGTCTTCATGCCGTCGAGCAAGATGTTATTGATGATGTCGAGCGCGGAGTATTTTTCAAGCGCGAGTTTCAGTTGATCTTCAAGGCCGATCTTTTCACCGTCGATAATGTGCCGCTTGAGGCGTTCTTCGACGGGCAGACTGGCATCGTCGACTTTCGTCGTCCTCGTCTTCTGGCCCTCGAAGAGTTTGGTGAATTCAGTGAGCGGATCGTAGGTGCAGATATGGCCGTCGAATTTTCGTTCGTCGTAGATGAGCTGTCGCGCGACTTCGCGCTCGCGCTCGTCGATGCGATTGAGCGGGACGATCTTGCTGGCGTTGACGATTGCCGAGTCGAGTCCCGCTGCGCGCGCTTCGTGCAGGAACACGGAATTGAGGACGACACGCGAAGCCGGGTTCAGGCCGAACGAGACGTTAGAGACGCCGAGGATCGTGAAGCAGCCCGGTAACTCCGACTTGATCCGCTTAATCCCTTCGATAGTCTCGGCGGCGTTACGGCGATCCTCTTCGATGCCGGTCGAAATCGGCAGCGCAAGCGGATCAAAGAAAATATCTTCCGCCAAAAAGCCGAATTCTTTCGTCGCCTGTTCGTAAGCGCGGCGCGCGATCTGGAACTTCCCTTCGGCGGTGCGTGCCATCCCGTCTTCGTCAATCGTGCCGACGACGACGCTCGCGCCGTACTCTCTCGCGATTGCAAAAACTTTCTTGAAGCGCGGCTTGCCGTCTTCGTAGTTCGTCGAGTTCAGAATGCACTTGCCGCCCGCGTGTTGTAGGCCGGCCTCCATCTTCTCCCACTCGGTCGAGTCGAACATCAAAGGGATGCGAACGTTCGTGACGAGCCGCGCGGCCAGTTCGTGCATGTCTAGTACGCCGTCGCGCCCGACGAAATCGACGTTGACATCGAGGATGTGCGCGCCCTCGCGTTCCTGCTCGCGCGCGAGTGAAACAAGGCCGTCCCAATCTGCGGCGTTCAGTAGGTCGCGCATTTTCTTCGACCCCGAAGCGTTGACGCGCTCGCCGACGATCAGGAAAGAGGCGTCCTGCACGTAAGGCTGCTGGCTGTAGATCGAAGACGCGGCGGGAATTAGTTTAGCGTCGCGCGGCTTCGGCGTGACGCGACTCATTGCTTCAACCACCGCTTGCAAGTGCGCGGGCGTCGTGCCGCAGCAGCCGCCGACGATGTTGACGCCAAAATCTTTGGCGAAGTGAATGATCTGCTGTGTGAAAGTTTCCGGCGTCTCGCCGTAGTGCTGCTGGCCGTCTTTGACTTCGGGCAGGCCAGCGTTCGGCAGCACGGAGACGGGCAGCGGCGCGTTCTCGCACAGATAACGAATGCTCTCGCTCATGTGCTTTGGTCCCGTGCCGCAGTTCATCCCAATCACATCAACGGGGAACGGCGCAAGCGCCGTGAGAGCCGCGCTGATCTCCGTCCCGTTCAGCATCGTCCCGAAAACTTCGATAGTCACTTGCGCGATGACGGGGACGCGCCGCTTGGTCTCTTGGAAATGTTTGAAGATGGCGGCGAGCGCAGCTTTGGTCTGCAAGAGGTCTTGGCAGGTCTCGACGATCAGCATGTCCGCGCCGCCGTCCAAGAGGCCGCGCACCTGCTCGGCGTAGGCGGCTTTCAATTCAGCAAAAGTGATGTGGCCGAGCGTCGGCAGCTTCGTCCCCGGCCCCATCGAGCCGGCGACCCAGCGCGGCTGATCTTTCGTCGAATAATCCGCAGCGATCCGCTTGGCGAGTTGCGCGGCTTTGCAGTTCAACTCGTAATCCATGTGCGCGATGCCGTATTCGCCGAGGACGATTGACAGTCCGCCGAACGAATTGGTTTCAATTACGTCGCAGCCGACATCAAGAAAAGCGGTGTGAACTTTCTCGATGGCGGCGGGCTTGCTGATCAGTAGATACTCCGGGCAGCCCTCGAACTGTGGCCCGCCGTAGTCCTCGACTGAGAGATTCTGCGTTTGCAGATTGGTCCCCATCGCGCCGTCGAAGACGACGATGCGCTCGCGCAATGTTTTGAGAATGTCGGTCATACTGTAAGCCTTCAGCGATCAGCGATCAGTTTTTTGCTTTTGCTGACGGCTGACCACTCAAAAAGAAGCCCCGCGCCAAACAGCACGGGGCTTCCAACGAGAACCGGGTTAAAAACGCTTTCCGTGAAAGAAGAGCCGAGCTGTTTAGCTGATTATTTTACGTGGCCGCAAGTCGCCTTAACTCACCACGTCTGACTCGTGCCGTATTGAAGCACCACGCACTGGGAAGTGTCAAGGCGCGTCATAACTCCCAAATCTCGCGAGGTCGGAAGAGGAAGCCCGGCAAGACAGGGTCGCCCGTTACGGTTTCCGGATCGTCGAGACACTCCACTGGCTGGCCGGGCCGGTACACATAAACTCGTCGCTCCAACGGATCAATTAGCCAACCGAGCAGCGCGCCGTTGTCGAGATACTCCTGCATCTTCTTCTTCACTGTCGCCAGTCGGTCAGTCAGCGAGCGCAGCTCAATGACGAAATCGGGGCAGATGTGAGAGAACTTATCCCGTTCTTTTCTCGGCAAAGCCTCGAACCGTTCCCGACTGATCCAAGAGGCGTCAGGCGAGCGTTTGGCTTTGTTCGGCAACGTGTAGAGAGTCGAAGAGTCGAAACATAAACCCGTGCCGTCGGCTTCGGCCCAGTTAGCCAGTCGTTGAATTATTTTGCTGTTGCGCCAGCCTGTCATTGGTCCGGTGGGGGGCATCACGATCAGTTCTCCTTCGGCGGTGAGTTCGATCCGCAAGTCGCGGTTGTCGCGGCACAGCAGTTCGAACTGCTCTTCAGTCAAGCCGACGGATTTGATGTTGAGAGTGAGCGCCGTTGCCGGTTGAGGTTCGACCGTCAGAGTTTGTGACATAGCCGCCTCCTTTCGCTGACGATTCTAATCGCGAACGGTATGCCCCGCAAACCGACCAATGGTTTTCAGTTAAGGGATCACGCAGGATGCGGCCACAATTTTCGTTGCGATTCCGGCGGCAAGCGGCGTGTGAGCGATTCACCTACCTTGGATTTCTCTCTCCGAGGAAAAGGGATCGACGCGCCGCATCATGGCTTGGAACTGTGGGTGAGAATGAAGTCCGTCGAATAGCGGATCGTATTTGAATGACAGCAGTGTGAGCCATCCTTCTTCGTATGACTTTTCCAGCAGATTGAGGACTCTTTCTTCTTCTCCGCCGAGAGCCTGATAAACGATGGCGAAGGCTATCGGCGAGATGATTTCCCGCTGTGACCGTTCGTTCATCTCATCGAGTATTTTTAATGTCTCTTCCTTCCTGCCGGCCAAGCCGTAGGTGCGACCGAGAATGTAGGTGGATTCTAAGTTCCCTTTGGTGATCTCTCTAGCTTTTAACGCTGCGGCAATCGCCTCCTCATGCTTCCCGATGTGCGAGTAAGCCATCGCCATAGATTCGTAAGCGGGCCAAAAGTTCGGCTCTAGCTCCACCGCCTTACGGTACTCTCTAACGGCTTCCTCAAAGCGACGTTGCTGCCAATAAGCCCCGCCAACGGTCCTCGTGATCATCGGCGAGAGCGGGTCCAGTTCTTGGGCGCGCTTGATCATTGCGAGGGATTCGTCAATGCGCCCCGCCCATCCTAAATAGCCAGCATAATGATGATGAGCGACCGCGTAGTTCGGATTCAGTTCAAGCGCGCGTTTGTATTCCTTTTCGACGCCAGACCAGTCAGGGCCTGAATCCATCAGGAGGCCCCCCAAAGTCGCGTGCGCTTCGGCCAACTCCTCGTCCATCTCCAGAGCTTTGAGGATCAAAGCTCTTGCTCTTTGCAGATTCACTTGTCCCGCTTCTTTCGAGGGCAGCGCAACGTAGTAATTGGTTGTGATGTAATAATCGGCGAGGCCGACATACGCCAAAGCATATGCCGGGTCAATGGCGATGGCTTGTTTGAAGTACTCGCCGGCTTTCTCGATCCCTTCTTTGGTCCGCTGGTTATTGCCGGGGCCGGTTAAGAAGTATCTTCCCTTTAAGTACGCCTGATACGCCTCCGTATTCTCCGTATAACGCTTACGCAACCGCTCCTGCTCCTCGCCGGTCAGCGCCAACGCCAACGCGCGGGCGACCTGTGCTGAAATCATGTCCTGCACGACGAAGATGTTGCTGAAC
>JALZKK010000009.1 GCA_030859285.1 Acidobacteriota bacterium
CGTCGGCTGGTGAAAGCGAGCCGCGCGCCGTCAGGGGACCAAGCCGGCCCCACGTCGCAGGCTGGATGAAAAGTGATCCGCGTCGGGTTCGCGCCGTCGGCGTCCATCACATAAATCTCATCATTGCCATCGCGCCGGCTGGCGAAGGCGATCTTGCCATTCGCTCCCGGCACAGTGGCCGGAGCGAGCGGCGCAGTGGCCGGGACAGGCGCGAAGCTGGACCAGTTGATCGCCTTGACCGGAGCGACGGCGGCGTGCGGCGGCGCGTCCGTATTTGAGACCGACGGCTGTTCGCCGACACTTGGACGCGCGGCTAAAAAGTAAGTCGGCAAGCCGAGCAGCAGCGCTGCTGCGGTGAGGACGATGAAATTCAGACGTTTGCACATGGCTTTATCTCCTTGTCACCGAGACCCTTTGACGATTATGGCGCTAGAGTCGTGATGACCCCCGCGTGGTCAGACGGCCAGAGGCCGGAAGGCGTGCGCTCGTCCTGATCGATGCCGACGATCTTTGCACGGATGACGCGCGCGGTGGGGCGAGCGAGTACATGGTCGATGCGTCCCTCCGGCAGCGAGAGGGGATCGGGGTTGAGCAGATTCTCGGCGTTGCAGCAGGTCACACCGGGGTCAGAAGGATTCGCCAGCACCCACGTGTCCACGAACCCGTTGGCGAGCAGGTTGGCGTAAGCCACGAACGGTCCGGGAGGTTCGGTCGGGCCAGAGTTGAGATCGCCGACGAGGACGACCGGCAAATCCGTGTTGGCCGGGCCGAGCAAAAGCTCGAACGACTGAAAAAAGCGCAGTTGTGGATCGAACGATTCCAGGTGTGTGTTGATGAACCGGAAACTCCGCTTGTTGTTCAGCATCACGTCAACCGAGACCCAGCCCCGCGTCAGAGTGATGGGGCCGGCGATAGTTTGCAGATCGAAGGAAGTGAGAAAATTCGCCGCTTGGACGTTAGTGAGGACGAGCTTATGGGGAGGGATGTCCGCTTTGGCGAGGATCACGTCACGTAAAGTCACCCGGAGATC
Organism: Acidobacteriota bacterium; assembly: GCA_030859285.1. Lineage (GTDB taxonomy): Bacteria > Acidobacteriota > Blastocatellia > Pyrinomonadales > Pyrinomonadaceae > JACCRA01. The sequence continues at coordinate 1,031 of JALZKK010000009.1, forward strand.
GTAAAAAAATGCGCTCGGCACTTCGGCGTCGAATTCGTTCTGTGCCACCACCACAGAGTATTCAAGCCCGAGGGCGGAAAGCTCGCTTTGCAGACTTTGCAGGAAGTCGTAGAGGACGATTGTCGCCGGGGTGGCGGGGCCATCAAGGACGCCGAATTCTCCGCGCCGCCAGAGAGCCACCTCCTGTAGTCCGATCAGTTCCGGGTCCGCATCATCAATCTCTCTGGCGAGCAGCTTCGCCCGTGCCGGGAAGTCCGTGGCCTGAACCCGCCCGAAGGCGAGCGCCGCATTGACGAAGAGATTATTATCTTCAGTGGGATTGATTGAGGTCGAATTTAGAACCGGCGTGAGGTCTGCGCCCAGATAGAGATTGCGCGTCATCACCTTGATCGGCTTTCCGGCAGCCCGCGCAGGGTTGGTCAGGCCCGCTGCGACCGTCGAGGTTTGCTCCGTGTCGCCGGCTGCGACCGCGTTTGGTAGAGCGCGCACATCGGGCTGGTGCGCCGCGAGACAAATGATCGGGGAGGCCAACAAAGTACAGCACAACGAGAGGGCAAGGATGAGCGATGAGTGTTTCTTGAGCATGATTTTTCTCCTTATTCATGAGGCTGGCATGATGGTACGGCTCACAAGCTATCTTCTGTTTGTTCGTTCTCATCGGAGAACAGCATTCATTGGAGATTGTGGGCGGCAACCCGCTTGATGTTGCCGCCCACCGGCGGGGCCGTGTTCTTCCGCTGTTGCTCACGGCACATAGTTGATCTAGCAATTGACAGCCTCGCGCTCCGTCTCCGGTCTCAAAAGATACCGATGCGTCCGGGGCTATCATTTTTGGTGGCTACCGCGATCGCGACGATCACGGCGACCGCGATGCCGACGCCGATGGCGACCTTCGCGCCGGTAGACAAGTTATTTCCTTTGCCGGGCGGCGTTTGCGGGACGGCGAGGAGCGGGGCGTTACGCTCGGCTCTGGTATCGTCCACGAGCTTGAGCAAGTTAGTCTTCAGACGCTCTTTCCGTTGCTGCGCTTCTTTCTCTGCGGCTGTAGCGGCGGGAGGCGAGGCCAGAGTCGTGCCGCTGAAGGCGCAAACCATGACAGTGATGAGCGCGAGTGATAGGCATTTCTTGAACATGAGAATTTTCCTTTCAGGTGATCGAGAGCGCATTGCGGTCGTCGCTCTCTGGCAGTGAGTGGCCGGAGACAAAAGGCCGGCCCGGCGATCAGGCATTCTGCTGAAGTCCATGTGTCCGGCGGTTGAGGCCGGGACGACGTGTCAGCACATGGCCGATTTTGTTGAAGAGCGGTCGGCTGGCGAGACGGTCGCCGAGGAAACGGCGCAGGGACAAGAGCAGTACGCCGCGCCGCGCCAGCGTCGCCTGCGAAGCGACGGCGTGCCAACGCCCGTCGCGTTTCACGAGAATGTCCGTGTACTGGCACTCGCCGCGAAAGCCGAAGCCTTTGTAACGCGCCTTGAACGTCGAGCGCGCCGTCACGACCGCGGTCAACCCATAAACCCGCACGCGGATGTCAGCGCTATTGGTATCCTCAATCACACACGCGCCGGAACGGATGTGCGCGATGTTTTTTCGCTTGTCCGAAACCTCGCCCAACGGATCGGTGAAGGTATATTCGTCGGCAAGAATTTGTTCGAGCGCCGTCATGTCACGCCGGACGTAAGCCACGCCCCACGCATACTCAAACTCGCGAACTTCTTGCTCTAAACAGCGGAGCGTGTCGGCTTCCATAACGATTCTGTGGTGGCTGGTATGTGCGCTCATGCTTTTCATCTTTCTCACGGACCGGCGTTCAACGATTGGTCCCACGCCTTTCGTGCTGGTTCAATGACAAGTGGCGATTGCGGCCAAAACATTTCACGGCCTGCGGAGGAGTCGGAGAATTTTTGTTGATTGATGGATCGGGCAGAAGGGATCAGTCGCAGATGGATGCGGAGCAATGCGGATCACCGCAGGGAAGTTTCACGCAAAGGCGCAAAGGCGCAAAGAATGTCCGCGAAGAAATACGCCCCGAACTTTTTAAACTCCACTTAGAAATAGCTTGCTTTGATCCGAGTTCGTCTGGAACTTTTCGTGAAGGCTTACTTTTTCTCAACTTTGAAGTAATAGTCGGCGACTGCTTGCAAATGATTTTCGGCGTCTAAGCCGCTCAAGCTGATGAGGTAGTCGCCGCTGTCGAGCAGGCTGGCGGGCAATCGGAAGGAGACGGCTTGCGCGCCGCGCCGCGAGGGTTGGGCTTTGAGCGCGCGGCGGTTGAAGAGTTCGCGGCCTTCGACTGTGGCGAGCGTGACGCGATAACTTTTGAAGCGCTGCTCGGTATTGAAGTCAAGCCGGAGTTGGACGAAGTCCGCGCCGCGCGGAAGTAGCAACACATTCGTGCTATCGCCGGTTGGCGCGTTCGGCGTTAATGAATTGGCCGGTAATGAAGGTGAAACTGCCGGCTCATCGCTGCCTCTCACGAGTCCGGGCGAGAGCGCGAGCGTGATGATCGTGGGGCGTGCCGCCGCCGGCGCGGCGGACGGGCGCGGGCGGCTTTGCGCCGTTCGCTCTGTCGGCTGCACGCTTCCGCGTTGCCCGCCAATAGTCAAGCCGGAAGTCGGCGCGGGACCAGTGGGCGGCGCGTTGCCGCTCGGCTGCTCGGTGACGGGCGGCGTGTTTTGTCCGGCTGTGGTCTGCTGTGTCGGAGGCTCTGACTGCGGTCGCGCCGCTGGCTCCGCCGCAAGTTGGTCGCGCCTCGCGTTGCGCTCGAAGATGAGCCAGACGCCGCCAGACGCCAACACAGCGACGACTGCCGCGAGCGCCAAGCTCAAGGCCGGACGCCGCCCGAACGATGGTACGAACAAAGACTGCCACCATGAAGTTTTCTGCCGAAGGTCGGGAGACGGCGGCACATGCGCCGGCTCTGCGGCAGAGACACGAGCGCTTGCCCGCCACAACTCTCTAGCGAAGGCCACCCGTTCCCGTCGCCGGGGCGTGCTGAGAAAATGGGCTTCAAACCGCGCTCTCTGCCGCGCGGGAAGCTCTCCGCTCACATAAGCGTCAATCAACTCATCCTCGACGGCAAGCAATTGCTCGAACGCTTCATCGCGCGCGAAGTATTCATCTTCGACGCACGCCTGCTCGCCCGCCGGCAACTCTCCGAGCAGATAGCGAATCATCATCTCGTTTTGTTCGACTGGTCCCTTCAAGTGCCAAATTTCTTATCGGTGACAGAAGTACTGGGTATTGAGTGAAAATGTTTTTACTCAGTACCCAGTACTCAGTACTTTTTTATTTCCACTCGCCCTGCAACTGAAACGCCGCCCAATAGTACGGCGCTTGCCAGCGCGTCTGTCGCCACATCTCGACTTGCGCCGCGCGCAGAGCCGCCGCCGGGCGCAGACGGTCGCGGAGCATCTTCTGATAAAAACGCTTCATCAACTCGGCGGTCGCCACATCGTCCACTTTCCATAAACTGGCGATGACGCGCGGGCTACCGGCATACATGAAGCCGCGCGTCAATCCGATCAAGCCCTCGCCTTTGATCTCTTTGCCGAGACCGGTCCGGCACGCGCTCAAGACGACCAACTCTGCGTTCAATTTCAGATTGTAAATCTCGTTCAAGCGCAGGAAACCGGCGACGGGCTGCCCCGCCTCATTCACCAATGACAGTACGATGCCCGACAGCTCCGGGTGCGTGCTGTCGAGCAATCCGTGGGTGGCGAAATGCACGAAGCGATAATCGGCCAACTCGTCGCTCAGAGCCATCGCCCGGCTGGCCTCAAAGTCGAGAACTTTCTTGGCCTGTGCCGGCGGCGCGACGGAGAAGATCGCTTCCGCCTCGCGTCGTGTGAAAGGCAGACGCGAGATCGTCAGATCGTCGTGAGCAAGGCCGATGTCGCGCACGGCCCGCGCCATCTCGGCGTTGCGTTCAGCCGCCATCTCAGGCAACCGCGCCGCCTGCCGGGAAACTTGCGCCTCGCCGTTCTTCCCGTCCGCCTCTACTCTTCGCACGCGCGCGTCCGTCTCCGCAAAAACCGGATCGGCCAACACCGCCACCACCTTCGTCGCCCGCGCCCGGCCTTCCGAATCCTGTCGCAACAGCGAGATGGTCGAAGCCGACGGCAAGCTCACAATCTCATGCTCGACGATCAACGGGTGTCGGGTGTCAGGTGTCAGGTGTCGGTTTGAATTTCCGACTTCCGACACCCGGTCCCTGACACCTGACACCTGCGCCGAAGGCGCTGGCAGCGCGCCGAACGGGACGTACTGCAAAGCGCCGTCGGCCACGATCACCAACCGTTTGGACGTTAAATGCGATCTGATCGGGACCAGCAGCATCTGGCTGAGACGCTCAGACGCTTTGCGGTATTGCACGCTTGCCTGTGCGCTCTCGCGCCAACGCTGATTGTCTGACACTAAGCTGTAAAAGCCGCGCACCGCGTCTTCGATCTCCGCGCGCTTCGGCAGTTCGTAGCTGTGGAGCGTGGTCGGCGTCACCACCCAAACGTAACTGCGCGCGTTGCCCAGCGCATACTCTAACAGCAAGGAGTCAGCGTCAAGGACGGTGGTTTGCAATTCGCGCACGGTGAGCAACTGCGGCTGCGTGAGCGCCGCGTAGCGCGGGCTGCGCTGCTTGATCTGCGTTTGTACTCGCCGGAAGTTGGCGGCCAGTGCGTCAATCTCTTGTTG
>JALZKK010000028.1 GCA_030859285.1 Acidobacteriota bacterium
CTCAATCGCCAGTACGCCGAACGTAATCTGAGCCTCGTGCGAATTGAGGCAGCGATGCGCCCGCTCTTACAATTCCTGATCGGCTTGGGCTACGTCTTGATCATGGGCTACGGCGGCCTGCTCGCCATTCGCGGGCAGATCACGGTCGGCCAATTCACAGAGTTCACGCTGTATCTCACGCGCCTGATCTGGCCGCTCATCGCGCTCGGCTATGTCGTCAACTTGTACCAACGCGGCACGGCGAGTTTGAAGCGCATGAACGCGATCTTCGACATCGAGCCTGAGATCGCCGATGCGCTCGGCGTGCGTGAGCAACCGCCGATCAAAGGCCGCATCGAATTTCGCAACTTGCATTTCCGTTACAGTGAGAGTGGGCCTTACGTCTTGCGCGGCATCGATCTCATCATCGAAGCCGGGCAGATCGTCGCCTTCGTCGGACGCACTGGGACGGGCAAATCGACTCTGATGAACTTGCTCCCGCGTTTGATCGACGCCCCGCCCAGCATGGTCTTGATCGACAATCGACCCATCCGCGAATATCCTCTCACGCAACTGCGTGCGAGCATCGGCTACGTGCCGCAAGAGACTTTCCTCTTCAGCGAATCGCTCACCGAGAACATCGCCTTCGGCGTAGTAGAGGCCGACCGCCCCGACATCGAACGGGCCGCCGAGATCGCCGGCCTCGCCGAAGACATTCGTTATTTTCCCGACGGCCTCGACACGCTCGTTGGCGAACGCGGCATCACGCTCTCCGGCGGGCAGAAGCAGCGCACCGCCATCGCCCGCGCCATCCTGCGCCAGCCGAGCATCCTGATTCTTGACGATGCCCTTTCGGCGGTTGACACTTACACGGAAGAGAAAATTTTAGGCCGCCTGCGCGCAGTGATGCGCGAACGCACGAGCCTGATCGTCTCGCACCGCATCTCGACTGTCCGCGACGCCGACCTGATCTGCGTCCTCGACGAAGGCCGCATCATCGAACGCGGCACACACGATCAACTCCTCGCACGTAGCGGCGAATATGCGGCCTTGTACGAACGGCAATTGTTAGAAGAAGAACTGGCAGCAAGCTGATAATAAATTTCGCGTTCCGAGTTTCGAGTTAAAGACAAACTTGCTCTCAACCCGAAACTCGAAACCCGGAACGCGAAACTTTAAGTCTTATGAACCCAACACCAAACCGCTCTGCCCCCGCACCGCGTTTTCGCGGGCTAGTCGTGATCTGGATGGCGATTATTTCCAGCCTTGTCTTCATGTTCCTGATCACATTGTTCATCTCTCGGCCGGAGGGCGGCGGGGTCAGTGCGTTCCCGCTCTTTTGGGTCTTCGTCGCGCTGGCCTTGACGACGTTCGGCGTCTCGTTTTTGTTGAAGAGTAAGTTGCTGGCGCAGGCGGCGGCAGAGCGCAAGCCGGAACTGGTTTCGACTGCCTACATTCTCGCGTTCGCATTGGCTGAGGCGGCGGGGCTATTCGGCCTTGTGGCGCACTTCGTCACCGGCTCGCCCTATGCAGCATATCTATTCGCTCTCGGCGCGCTCGGATTGCTCTTGCACAAACCGAAGCAAGCGCACTTGCTCGACGCGACGGGCGGGCAAACAATTGAAGGGAGCGATAGCTCGTTCGGACGCAACGGTTAAGCAACTCTCGTCACTCGTCACTCGTCACCTGTCATTATCATGTCAACCGCCGTTCAAAAATTTCACGAGGAAGAGGCCATCGGCAAGACTTACGACGCGCAGATCGCGCGCCGCTTGTTGCGTTACCTCAAGCCTTACGTGCGAATGCTCGCGCCCGCGCTCATGTTGACGTTCGCGCTCAATGGCTTGGGCGTGCTGCAACCGAAGTTCACGCAATGGGCGATTGACTGGAACATTATCCCGGCTTCGGAGAATCGTCTGCCGCTCGCGCAAGCCTTGTCGGGACTGCTGTGGCTCGCCCTCGCTGCGCTCGGCGTGCGGCTCTTTCAGTTTCTCTTCGCTTACGTGCAAACCGTCCTGCTCAACTCCGTCGGGCAGCGTGTGATGTACGACCTTCGCAGCGAGCTTTATCAAAAGCTGCAACGCCAAGAAGTCGCTTACTTTGATCGTAATCCCGTCGGTCGCATTATGACGCGGCTGACTTCGGACGTGGACGCGCTCAACGAATTGTTTACGGCGGGCGTGACGGATGTCCTCGGCGATCTGGTCTCCATCGTCGTGATCATCGCGATCATGTCTTGGATGGATTGGCGGCTGACGCTCGTGACGCTGATCACCGTGCCACTCTTGTTTGCGGCGACGACGTGGTTTCGCAAGCACGCGCGGCGCGGCTACGACATGGTGCGGACGCGCCTCGCGCGCATCAACTCGTTCGTGCAGGAACACCTCTCCGGCGCGCAGACCGTCCAGATTTTCAACCGCGAGCAAAAAGCTCTCCGGCAATTCCACGACATTAATGACGATTACCGCCGCGCCAACATCGAGACGATCTTTTATTACTCTGTTTTCTTTCCGCTCGTCGATCTGATCGGCGCGGTCGGCATCGCCTTGATCATCTGGTACGGCGGCTGGCGCGTGATGCAGAACACGGCAACCGAACAGGTCTTAACTTTGGGCGCGCTCGTCGCCTTCATTCAATACTCGCAGGCGCTCTTTCAACCGATCCGCGACATTTCGGACAAGTACAACGTCCTGCAAGCCGCGATGGTTGCTTCGCACCGCGTCTTCCGCACGCTCGATTTGCCGATCCAGATCATGACGCCGGAGCGACCTTTGAAAACCGGACGCGCCGCCGGACGTATCGAATTTCAGAACGTCTGGTTCGCTTATCACGAAGAAGAATGGGTCTTGAAAGACGTGTCGTTCGTGGTCGAACCGGGCCAGTCCGTCGCGCTCGTCGGCCATACCGGATCGGGCAAGACAACGATCACGAACCTGCTCATGCGCTTCTACGACGTGCAGCGCGGGCGTGTGTTATTAGACGGCGCGGACGTGCGCGAGTGGGACTTGAAAGCCTTGCGGGAAAACTTCGCCGTCGTCTTGCAAGATGTGTTTCTCTTCAGCGGCACAGTCGAGAGCAATATCCGTCTCGGTCATGAAGAGATCACGGCTGATCAAATCAAGCGTGCGGCGCGCGAAGTCCACGCCGAGCCGTTCATCCTGCGCTTGCCCGAAGGATACCAATCCGAAGTGCGCGAGCGCGGCGCAGGTCTCTCCGTCGGACAAAAACAACTCATTTCCTTCGCCCGCGCGTTGGCCTTCAATCCCGCACTGCTCATCCTTGACGAAGCGACCAGTTCCATCGACACCGAGACCGAGCAACTGATCCAGCAAGCAATTGAACTCGTGATGCGCGAGCGCACTTCCATCATCATCGCGCACCGCCTCTCAACCATCCAACGCGCCGACCGGATCATTGTCCTGCATCACGGCGAAATCCGCGAGCAAGGCTCACATCAAGAATTGCTGGCGCAACGCGGCCTCTACTGGCGGCTTTATAAGCTGCAATACGCCGACGGCTCGCGTGACGAAGCGCCTGTGAGCGGGAGTTTGCAGTACGGCGACTGATAGCAAAGATAATTCACGCAAAGGCGCGAAGGCGCAAAGAAAAACCGCCAAGAAAACAAGTCACGCTCATTCACTTGGCGGCGTTCCTTTGCGCCTTCGCGCCTTTGCGCGA
>JALZKK010000104.1 GCA_030859285.1 Acidobacteriota bacterium
TCGATGTGAATGTCTCGTCGCCCGTAGTAAAACTCTCCGAACTCGCGGTGCATTTCCTTGACCATTTCGGAGGGCGGCTGTCCCGCCGTCACAATCGCTTCGAGGAAGAGCAGAGAATTCAGGATACCATCGCGCTCCGGCAGATGGCCTTTGACGCCGATGCCGCCGGATTCTTCCGCGCCGATCAAGATGTCGTCACATAGCATGAGATCGGCGACGTACTTAAAACCAATGGGCGTTTCGTGCAGCGTGAGGCCATGCGCGGCGGCGATGCGTTTGGTCAAGACTGATTGCGAGAAGGTGCGGACGACGCCGCCCGTCATGCCACGTCGCCGCGCGAGATGGAGCAACACGAGTGGTACTACTTCGTGCATGGTCATCGTTTCGCCGAGTTCATTGACCGCGCCGACGCGATCAGCATCGCCATCCGTCGCTAAACCGACGAGCGCGCCGGTTTCACTAACACGTTGTTTGAGAGGGCCAAGATTCTGATCAATCGGTTCAGGATTGACGCCGCCGAATTGCGGATCACGCTCGGCGCGAATCGTTTCAGCCTGTAGCACGCCATCGTGCAAAAAGCTCTCGACCCAGCGTCCGCCCGCGCCGTGCATCGGATCGACAATGACGCGCGCGCGCGCGCCGCGCAAACGTTCGAGATCGATGTACGCAGCGAGCTGCTCACGGTAAGTCTCGACTGAGCGCGCTAAACTGTCGTACACGTTCGCCGGCAAATTGCCGCGCACGGGCGTCTGTTGATCGACGAGCGACTCGACTGCCACCGTCGTCTTTGGCGTCGCGCTGCCGCCCCACGGGGCTTTGATCTTGAAGCCGTTGAAGTGCGCCGGATTGTGCGAGGCCGTGATCACGACGCCACCTGCCGCGCCGGCCTCGCGCACTGCCCAAGAGACAAGCGGCGTCGGCACGTCCGTGTCAAACAGGCGGACGCGGATTTCATTACCGGTGAGAATTTCGGCGGTGCGAATGGCGAATTGTTCCGAGAGAAAGCGGCGGTCATAGCCGACGATCACGAGCGGACTTCGTTGCGTCTCAAGTTCATGCACCGTCGCCGCTCCTTGAGAATGTTGCTGAAGGTAATCTGCGTAAGCCTGCGCCACGCGCTCCAGATTAGTGAAGGTGAAGCCGTCGGCGATCACTGCGCGCCAGCCGTCTGTGCCGAAGCGGATCGGCATCGGTGATGCGCGCCGGCTCATGAGGGACACCCGGTTTGTGTGTAGTCAGTCAGCGAAGTCTTGTCGCCTAAAACTGCGCCCGGCCCGACCTGCGCCGCGCGCCCGACGTGGCAGCCGCGACCGATGACCGCACCCGTGATGTGTGCGCCCGCGTTGACGCGCGTATGGGACCAGATAACGGAGTTTTCGATCCGCGCGCGTTCATCAATATAGCAGCCCTGTCCGAGAACTGAATTGATGATCTGCGCGCCGGGCTTGATGGTGCAGTCGTCCGCAATGATCGAGAGAGCGTCAATCTCCGCGGCGGTGGCGCACTCGAACTCGCCCCGTTGCAGAGGCAGTTCGACATTCTTGACGCGGCCTGCGAGCAGATCATGATGCGCTTGCAGGTAGCGTTCGGGCGTGCCGAGATCGATCCAGTAGGAATTATCGGGAATGTGCGCGTAGAACGCCTCGCCGCGCCGCAGCAAGTCGGGGAACAGTCCGTACTCAAAAGAGTAGCTTTCGCCTGCCGGGATCAGATCGAGCAGACGCGGCTCTAAAACGTATGTGCCGGCGTTGATCGTGTTGCAGGTGATCTCGTCCGCCTGCGGCTTTTCGAGAAAGCGACGGACGCTGCCATCCGGTTCGGTCTCGACGAGTCCGTATGCGCTAGGGTTATCGACCGGCGCTAAAACGATGGTCGCCGCCGCCTGCCGCGCTTCGTGTTCTGTGATCACATTCTCAAGATCGAGATCAGTCAGGATGTCGCCGTTAAAGACGACAGTGCGATCACGTATGAAATCTTCGGCGAACTTATAAGCGCCGGCAGTCCCCATCGGCTGCGGTTCGGTGGTGTACTTGATCTTCACGCCGAAATCCGAACCGTTGCCGAACAGTTGCTCGATCTTGAGCGGCTGGTACGAAAGCGAGAGCGTGATGTCGTGGATGCCGGCGCGGCGCAGCGTTTCGATCTGGTAAAGCAAGAACGGGCGGTTGCAGATCGGAACAATCGGCTTCGGCGTATAAACCGTCAACGGGCGCAACCGCGTGCCTTTGCCGCCGGCGAGAATGAGTGCTTGCATCGGTTTTGTGCTGATGAATTGAATTGGAAAAACGCCTGCGCGAGCGCGAAGCGAGAGCGAGTCTAACACCGGCGCGAGAGCCTTTTCAATCAATCACAAATTTCATACGGAAAAGCAAAAGGCTGCTCCACGAAATCACGCGAAACAGCACGAAACGGAGCAAGCGAGTCTTCGCGTTATTTCGTGTGAATTCGTGGAGCAATTATTCAGCACGCACACGAGTGCTGCTGAGGATGAAGAGTCACTGTCAGCAGATTGACACCCCTTCGCGCGAACGTATAATCGAAGAACAGTGACAAGTAATGAGCGATCAATGATGAGCTAGAACTCTGTCGCGATCTGTCACTCGTCACTTTCTTTAAGGAGTCATTATGTCAAACATCAAAGAAGCCGTAATCATCAGCGCCGTGCGGACGCCGACGGGGAAGTTTCAGGGAGCGTTGAAAAATTTTTCAGCGCCGGAGTTGGGCGCGCTAGTCGTGCGCGAGAGCGTGCGACGCGCTGGTCTTCAGCCGGAAGATGTTGACGAAGTGATCTTGGGCTGTGTGATCCAAGCGGGCGTGGGCCAGAATCCGGCGCGACAGGCGGCGCTCAAGGGCGGCATTCCGTTTGGCGTCTCGGCGGTGACGATCAATAAAGTCTGCGGCTCCGGTCTGAAGGCCGTGATGATGGCGGCGCAGGGCGTACAACTCGGCGATGCTGAAATCGTCGTCGCGGGCGGGATGGAGTCGATGTCGAACGCGCCGTATCTGTTGACCAAAGCGCGCGAGGGTTATCGTCTTGGCAACGGCACGCTGGTCGATGCGATGATTCACGATGGGCTGTGGTGCGCGTTCGAGAATTATCACATGGGCAATACCGGCGAAGTCGTCGCCGAACGTTACAACGTGACGCGAGCGGAGCAGGACGAGTACGCGCTCAATTCTCACCGCAAGGCGGCAGCGGCGACGAAAGCCGGGAAGTTCAAAGATGAAATTCTGCCTATTGAAATTCCACAGAAGAAAGGCGCGGCGCTCATCTTCGAGACGGATGAGACGGTGCGCGAAGACTCTACGATTGAAGCCCTCGGCAAACTGAAACCGGCCTTCAAGGAAGGCGGCACGGTGACGGCGGGCAACGCGCCGGGCGTCAATGACGGCGCATCGGCATTGGTCGTCACGTCGCTTGAGCGCGCTCGCTCGCTCGGCATCGAGCCGTTGGCGCGGATCGCAGCACAGGCGACTTCAGGTATCCAACCGGAGTTAGTGATGATGGCTCCGGTCGAGGCGATCCGCAAAGTCTTGAAGAAAGCCGGTTGGTCCCTTAATGAAGTTGACTTGATTGAATTGAACGAGGCTTTCGCGGTGCAGGCCGTCGCGATTATGCGCGAATTGGAACTCGATCCCGAAAAGG
>JALZKK010000142.1 GCA_030859285.1 Acidobacteriota bacterium
CTTCTTCAGGATTCCTCATCTCTTTCGGCAGAGCCACCGACACGCCCGACTGCAAGAGCGGCGTGATCACCATAAAGATGATCAGCAGCACCAACATAACATCCACCATCGGGGTGACATTGATCTCCGAGTTGAACCCGCTTCCACCGCCTGCTGACATTCCCATAGCTTGAACCTCCAGTTTCAATCTGCGCCTTGCTGCGGCGGCGAGGCGCACGCCAATCGCGCGCGTGCTACGGCTTCAGTTGACGGGTGCGATTCTTCAAGAAGTAGTCGATCAACTCAGACGCCGAGTTGTCCATCTCGATCACGAAGCCGTCCACCTTGCCGGTGAAGTAGTTGAACATCCACACAGCAGGCACGGCTACGGCGAGCGAGAGAGCTGTCGTCATCAACGCCTCGGCGATACCGCCCGCGACTGCGCCGATACCGGCGGACTCCGCACTCTTCATGCCGGTGAATGCCGCAATGATGCCGAACACCGTGCCGAAGAGACCGACGAACGGAGCGGTCGAGCCGATGGTCGCCAAGCCCGACAAGCCGCGACGAAACTCCGCGCTCTTGATCGCGATGGCGCGTTGCAGGGCGCGCTTCGAGGCTTCGATCTCGTCATACGAGATGTTGTCGGCGGCCTGCTCGTGCGCGCGGAACTCTTGCAAGCCCGCATTGACCACCATCGCCAGATGCGATTTCTTGTGCTTGTCGCTGATATTGATCGCCTCTTCGAGACGGTCGTTCTTCAAAGCCTGCGCGACGCGCGGGGCGAACTCGCGCGATTGCGTCTTAGCGGCGCGATAGGTCAGGAAGCGCTCGACCATGACGGCGATGGAATACATCGACATGATCAGCAGGATCACGATGACCGCGATGGCGATGGGGCCAAGATTACGAATCATCTCGCCCATCGTGAAGTGTTCGCCGAGCCCGCCCTTCTCTCCTTCTTGCAGGAAGAGCAGGAAGCCGAGCGCCTTAGTTCCGAACAAACTCATAAGAATAGTCACGGTAGAATCCTCCAAAATTTTTCTGTTGCCCTAGAGCATGAACGCGAAGCGAGAGTCGGCGCGACCGGCGGACGAGGGCGAATGAATTTCAATATCGCTCCCCCGCCCGCTTGTGCGACCACGCCAACCGGCTCAGGTTACTGAAGGTTGAAATTGAATGAGATAGTGCCGGTCACTTTCACCGGCTGCCCCGAAAGCATCGTCGGCGAGAAACGCCATCCATACGCCGATTGCACCGCCGCCTGCCGCAACAACGGGTGGCCGGAGACAGCACTCGCAGAAATCACTTTGCCCGCTTCGTCAACCGTTACTTGCACGACGACTGTGCCGGAAGCGCGCGCGGCCTTAGCAATCGGCGGGTACGCCGGTTGTGGCTTGCTGACAGCCTTGCCGGTCAGCACGCCACCCGACACGGGCGCGCGCCTCGGCGTCGGCTTCGGCGTTGGCGGCGGCGGCGGCGGCGGCTCATCGCCGGTGTTCACAATCGGGCTGGTCCCGGTTCCGCCGACCACACCACCGCCCGATCCGGTCGGCCCGACCGGGCCGGAGACGCGCGCCACATCCGTGTTCGACGCGCCGAGTTGGACGGGTACGCCTTTCGGAATCGGCGGAACCTTGCTGGCCTGCGTCGAGACGGCGGGCGGCACTTTCGTAAACTGATCGACGCGCGCGACCAACTCGGTGCGGGTCGCCACCTCTTGCTGTGTCGGCTTCGGCTGCGACTCTGCCGGCTTCGGCGCTTCTGGCTCTGGGGCGGCCTGCACAGGCACGGGCGCGACGAGCGTCACCAATTCAAGATTCTGGCTTTCAAGGTGCGCGTCGTAGAGCAAGATGCTACCGACCGCGAGGCCGACAATCAGCACGGCGTAGATCGCCATCGTGCCGAGAAAAAATGAGCCTTTCCGCTTAATGTCTCCCGCGTGTGAACTCGACTCGACTAAGTTATCGAACATGTGATCTCTCCTTCTCTTATCCGGTGCCAGTGGATCGGGATCATGAAGTTAGCAATATCTTTAGATGCCAGTGAAGAGCGTTTGTTCCAAAACGTCGCTAATAATTAGCTCTCGTTCGATGAATTGTTACCTTAAAAAATTTTGAGGGGGCGACAACCACGGCGGCAATCAGGCGCGAGTGCGCTGTCAGGGGTTGACGCTTCCGCCACGCGCTCGCGCGAGTTGCGATTCACATTCACCGCTCGCGTATAGACATTCGCGCCGGCATCCACCGCGTACATTGAGACGAGGGACGGCGGCGCGTCAGTCAAACTATTTAATTGGCCAGCAACGAGCGCAGTCTATGTCGCCTGCCGCGTCGAAGTCAAGTATAAAGATGATTCAGGTCGGATGAACGAAATGCTCACGAAAAATTCAGCGTGAACCGCGCGCGGCGGCGCTGGCTTTCGCATTGCGCGCCGTCGTCTTGGGCGCGGCGGCGGTCGCCGTGTTGCCACGCGCGCCGATTGGCAGCGGCTTGTTTTTCGCTTCGAGACGCTGTTGCCACCACACCATGATCGGGCTGGCGATGGCGATGGTCGAGTACGTCCCGACGATGATGCCGACAAAGAGCGCGAGCGAGAAGCTGTGGAGCACCTCGCCGCCGAAGACGACCAGCCCTAGCACGGAGAAAAGGACGAGGCCGCCAGTGATAATCGTGCGCGAGAGCGTTTGGTTGATCGCTTCGTTGGTGATGTTATAGAGCGTCTCGCGGCGGCGCAGACGAAGGTTTTCGCGGACGCGGTCGAAGGTCACGATGGTATCATTCATGGAAAAGCCGACGAGCGTGAGAAACGCCGCGACCACCGTCAGGTTTATTTCCCACTGGAAAATTGAGAAGAAGCCAAGCGTCACCAGCACATCGTGAATAACGGTAATGACTGCCGCCGCGCCATAAGCCCACTCGAAGCGGTAAGCGATGTAGAGCAACATGCCGACGAGCGCGAGGAGCGTCACCGCGACGGCGCGATTTCTGAGCGCCGGCCCAGCGACCGCGCCGACCGCGTCCGTCCCGATGATTTCCACAGCGCCGCCTTCGCTGATCTTGCCGACTGCGCCAAACGTGCCGAGGGCCTCAGCCGCGAGCGTTTGGCCCGGGTCCACCTGCGCTTCCGCCGAATTGCTCTCAGCCGTGCCTTGCAAGGGAACCTTGACGAGAAATTCGTTCGGCTTGCCTGCCGACTGCACAACTGCATCGCGGATGCCCTTTTGCGCCAGTGCCGCGCGGATCGCGTCCTCCGACGACGACTGACTGAACCTCACGGTCAACAACGTGCCGCCTTTGAAATCCACGCCCAAGTTAAACGGCTCCAGGCCCGGCAGCGCATAGCGCACTACCGCCGAAGCCAAACCCGCCAGCAGCAACACCGCCGAGAAAAAGAGAAAAATCCGCCGCTTGGAGAGCCAGTCGATCTTTACGTTATGCAGCAGTCTGATCATGATAATGCAGTGACGAGTGATGAGTAACGAGTGACGAGCTAAGACAGGTTTTTAACTTGTCACTCATCGCTCATCACTGTAGTTAAATGCTGAGTGTTTCCACGCGCCGCCCTTTGCGGTTCAAGAGCCAAATAAAGATCGTGCGCGAGACATAGACGGCGGAGAACAAATTGGCGAGGAGGCCGAGGACGAGCGTGACGGCGAACCCGCGGATCGGCCCGGTGCCGAAGATGAACAGAAAGAGCGACGAGACGATAGTGGTCACGTGCGTGTCGATGACGGTAACGAAGGCGCGTGCAAATCCCTGTTCGACCGCCGAGGCGACAGTCTTACCGGTCTCCAACTCTTCACGGATGCGCTCGAAGATCAGGACGTTCGTATCGACGGTCATGCCGATAGTTAAGATCAAGCCGGCGATGCCGGGCAGCGTCAACGTCGCGTCGAAGAAGACGAGCGCGGCGATGGTGATGATCATGTTTAGCAAGAGCGCGATGACGGCGTTGAGGCCTGCGCCGCGATAGTAGAAGACCATGAAAACGATCACGAGGACGAGGCCGGCGACCGAAGCCGTGACACCCGCCCGGATCGAATCTGCGCCGAGGCTGGGGCCCACCGTCCGCTCTTCAATAAATTTAAGTGTCGCGGGCAACGCGCCCGAACGCAGCGTCAGGGACAAATCCTGCGCCGACTGCTGGGTAAAGCTCCCGCTGATCTCGCCCGAATCGGTGATCTGCGATTTGATAAACGGCGCGGACTTCACTTCGTCGTTCAACACGACGGCCATGTATTGCCCGATGTTCGCCGCTGTCCACGCGCCGAACTTCTGCGCGCCGGTCGGCTTGAGGCTGAAGGTGATGAAATAATCATTTTCGTTGCCCGTGCGCGAGACGGCATCGGCGCTCCGCAACTCGCTGCCGTCCACGACTGCCGGCGTCTCGACGACGACCCAGCGCACCGGCCGATTCGGGTCCGGCGTCTCGCCGGCGGCGGTCGGCTCATCGCTCTCCGAGTACCGAAGCACTCTCCGGTTCGGCGGAACTTGCCCGCCGAGCGAAGCCATGGCTTCTTCTTGCGTCGCGTAAGTTGTGATCGGCGCGGGGTTCGGCGCGCTGATGACTTTCATTAGTTCGAGCCGCGACTCGGCGGAGATCAATTTCTTGATGCGCTCCGGATCATCGATGCCGGGCATCTGCAAGAGAATCTGGTGCGAGCCTTGCGCGCCGTGTTCCTGCAAGGTCGGCTCGGCGACGCCGACCGTGTTGATGCGGCTGTCGATAATGTTCATCGACTGCTCGACTGCTTGCTGGCCCAGCGCACGCTTCGCCGTCGCGCTCATCTCCCACACGATCCGGTTGCCGTTGACCGAAGAATTCCAGATGCTCGGGTCAAGATCGTTGGTCTTATTCGGCAACCCCTCGCGTATCTCATCAATCTTCGAGGCGTCGGCGGCCTCCAAGATCACGCGGTAATCATTACCCGATACTTCTGGTTGAACCGCTGTGACGTTGTACCCGGCTTCCTCCGCTGCTCTTCGCAAACCGATGGCGACGTTCTCTGTCCGCCGCCGCAGGTAATCCGGCATCTGCACCTGCATCACGAGCTGCGAGCCGCCCCTGAGATCGAGGCCGAGCCGAATATTCTCCGCGAGAGTCCGCTTGATCCCGTTCCAAGTGAAATCAGCGGCGGTTGGCGTCCGGCGCGGCCCCAGTACGGCGTAGAGTGCGACGACTGTGACGACAACAATGATAATGACGCGAGTTAAAAGATTCTTCTTCATAAAATAGTAGCCAGTAGTCAGTAGTCAGTAGATATTCCGACAAAGTTTATGGTACTTTTGGCACACCACTTGAGCTACCACGTATTCTCAACACTTAGCGACACCAAGCTAAATTGAGCCAATATTGGTGTGCCTTTTTTCAACACTTCAAAG
>JALZKK010000204.1 GCA_030859285.1 Acidobacteriota bacterium
GTAACTGTATGCCCACTGTGCCGATTATCTTTCACGCTCACACTTCTACTACGCTGGAGAAGTGTGTAGCAACTAAAGTCTTGCGCTGAAAGCGCATAGTTTCAACTAGCGTGCTGGAACAATGAAACGAGGTGAGAGCTTCGATCAGCCGCTCACCTCAGCTTTTGTATTTCCTCTCTGAAACTCGAATCAGCGAACGACGCTGATGCCGATCAACTGCTGGCCTTCGATGACAAATTCGGCGGGCGGCAGTTCTTTTTCCATCAGCGGTGAGAGCGCCGTCGCCGTATAGCCGCCGGATGTGCGCTCGCTGTTGAGCGTGGCAACGACCGAGGGCGGCAGATTCGGCAACTCATCCGTGCCGATCACTGCGCCGGGCGTCAGGCGAAACAGTTTGACGTAGAGCCGGTCGCTCTTTTTGATTTTATTGATCGCGCCGACGAGTTGGCCCAAGTCTTTCGGCACGAAGCTCTGCGCGGCTGACGCTTGCTGTAAAGCGCCGCCATCGCCGACGAACAGCACGAGTTGGCCGCGCGGCACGTCCGCCGGGATCGTGACGGGGATGCGTTGGACGAACATCTTGCCGGAGTCGGTGCGGACGTAAGCCTGCACTTCAACAGTCTCGCCGCGCGCGACTTCGGTGCGATCCAAAGCGACGCGATCCAGTGTGGCCGCTTTGCGCTCATCCGTCGAAGTGATGTCGAGCGTGATCGTTTTGACATCGACATCATCGAAGCCGCTCGACAACAACGCGGCCAACGGATTGGCGACAGCGCCGGAAGCCTGCGCCGCCGCGTTCATCGAAGAGAAGCGGCGTTCAAGCAAGATCGGCTGCTGGCCTGCCACGTCGATCCGTCCATCCATACTGATCGTCGCCTCGCCCAAGCTGCGCTCCGTCGAAGCGATGGTGCTAAAGACCGTGATGTTCAGGAGCAGCGGTGTCAGAAATTTGTCGTTGGCAATTTCGTAAGTGAATTTTTCGGTGCGGTCGCGGCTCGTCCGTAAGTTGATCGTGACGGGAATCATCTTCGGCGCGCGTCCGAGTTGGCCGTAGATGCCGGTCGCGCGGTCTTGCGAGATCGCGCCGACCATTTGTCCCGCGTTGGCGAGCTTGAAAGAATTGTTGAGGTTTGAAATGACCGTCACCACAGAGGATTCCGACATCGGCATGTCCGCCGCGCCGAGGCTGAGGAACGGGTGGCCGAAGGCATAAATGCGCTCGCCGTCGCGCATGGTGACCGTCCCCGAAGCCGCGAGCGAGTAATCGCCGCGCACGAGTTGGACGCTGATCGAAGTTCCCGGCGCAAGCGTTTTCTCCGTCGCTTTGATGAGCGGCGTGATCGAGGCTGCGCCGCCGACGCCCGCGACCGGCAGCAATCCGAAAGACTGAAGCTGGGGCGCGAATTTTTGCAAGGCAGCGGGAGTGATGCCGCTGAAAACGATAGGCGTCGCAATCGGCGCGATCTGTTGGCCGATCAAATTATTGAGCGGCGCGCCGCCCGCGACGCCTGCGAACATCGCGCCGTTCGCTTGCGAAGGCTGCGGCCAATCGAGTTGCAGTTCGGTCGAAGCGAGTTTAGTGAAGGAAACGGTGCGCGGCTCAGTCGAGCGCGTCGCATCGCCTTCGCGCTCGAAGATGTCGATCATCTGTTTGATCGGAGTGATTCCCGCGATGGGTTCTTTGGAAAACGGGAAACTATAGGCAATCGCGCCGACGAGTTTGCCGTCGAGATAGACGGGCGAGCCGGACATTCCGGCAAAGACAGCGGTCTGATCGACTTTGCCGCCAGACAAGCGCGCGATGATGGCCGACTGTCGCGGTCCCGGAAATCCCGGCAGCACGCCGAGAATCTCAACATTGAATTCTTCCGGCTCCGCACCGTTGAAAACCGAGCGCGCGACGCCCTTCATACCGGGCCGCACGTCTTCGAGCGCGAAGAGCGGAACAGAGTTGGGCTTCGCAGCTTCCGCGCTGCGTGCGGCTTGTGCGAGAACTGAGCCGGCGAGCAAAACGACGGCCAGCAAAGCAAACAAAACTTTTTTCATTGATTCACCAGTAAAAAAATGACGGGGGAAATTAAAGCTCCGAAGCCCGCTTCGAGAGCGATGCAAAGGCCGCATGGAACGACATGCGCCGATGCACATGACTATAGCTTTCGTTTTCTCAGACGGTCAAGGAATCTCAAAGGTTGCCGAAAAAGCAGTGACGAGTGACAAGTGGCGAGTGACGAGCTAAAACCTGTCTTGGCTCGTCACTCGCC
>JALZKK010000224.1 GCA_030859285.1 Acidobacteriota bacterium
TCCGACTTTTTGATGGCTTTGCAGTTGACCGGCGCGTTCAAGCGCGACGCGCTCGCCAACTTGCAAGTGCGCCTGCCCGCCATCGTGATCGGCGGCGGCCTCACGGCGATTGATACCGCGACGGAACTTTTCGCTTATTACCCCGTGCAGGTCGAGAAGATTTTGGAGCGGCATGAACAACTCACCGCCGAGTTCGGCGAAGACACGGTGCTGTCGCGGTTCGACACCGAAGAGTTAAGCGTCTATGAAGAGTTTCTCGCGCACGGTCGCGCCGTCCGCGCTGAAAGAGAGCGGGCGAGAGACGCGAATGAAGAGCCGGACTTCGTGCCGCTCGTGCGTGGGTGGGGCGGGGTTTCCATCGTCTATCGCAAGCGTTTGCAGGATTCGCCCGCGTACCGTCTGAATCACGAAGAGGTCGCCAAGTCGCTCGAAGAAGGCATCGATTATATCGAGAATTTGTCGCCGGTCGAGGCCGTCGCGGATGAGTTCGGCGCAGTCGCTGCGATTCTCTGCAAGCGCACTGCCGGGAGCGACGGCGAAAGCATCAGGCTGCCGGCGCGGACAGTCTGCGTCGCGGCGGGGACCAGTCCAAATACGATCTATGAGAAGGAGCGACCGGGTACGTTTGCCCTCGACGAGTGGCGCGAGTTCTTCGCGCCGCATCGTGTTGAGATGGACGAGGCGGGGATTAAGCGACTCGTCCCGGCGGCGCAGGGCGAGCGCGCGTTCTTCACCTCTTACGCGGACGACGGGCGCTTCATCTCTTATTATGGCGATAACCATCCGGTCTATGCCGGCAACGTCGTCAAGGCGATGGCTTCAGCCAAGCACGGCTATGAACAAGTCGCCGCGCTCTTCGCGGATGAGATCGTGACTCTCAAGGATGAGGAACAGCCGGAACGTGAAGCGCAGTTTGCGCGGCTGATTGACCGGCTTGACGATGAGTTGATCGCGCGCGTCGTGCGGGTGGATCGTTTGACCGAGACTATCGTCGATGTCATCGTCCGCGCGCCGGCACAGGCGCGGAAATTTCATCCGGGACAGTTTTACCGACTGCAAAATTACGAGACTGACGCCGCCGTGATTGACGGCACGAAACTCTTGATGGAAGGCTTGGCTTTAACCGGCGCGTGGGTGGATAAAGAGCAGGGCTGGTTGAGTTTGATTGTCTTGGAGATGGGCGCATCGTCGCGTCTGTGCGCGACCTTGCAGCCGGGACAGGAAGTCGTCGTCATGGGACCAACGGGGACGCCGACCGAGATTCCCACGGGCGAGACTGTCCTGCTTGCGGGCGGCGGCCTCGGCAATGCCGTCCTGTTCTCCATCGCGAAAGCGTTACGCGAGCAAGATAATCGCGTCATTTATTTCGCGGGCTACAAGCGCGGCGAGGATTTGTTCAAACGCGAAGAGATCGAGGCCGCCACCGATCAAGTGATCTGGGCGACGGATACCGGCGTCGAGATCGCGCCGCGCCGCCCGCCCGACCGCCATTTTCGCGGCAACATCGTGCAGGCGATCAAGGCTTATGCCGACAGCGAACTTGGCACGCCGCTCTTTGATCTCCGGGAAGTAGATCGTTTGATCGCCATCGGTTCTGATCGCATGATGGCTGCCGTCAAAGCGGCGCGCTCCGGCGTGCTGGCCCCGCACTTGAAAGCGGCGCACATCGGCATCGGCTCCATCAACAGCCCGATGCAATGCATGATGAAGGAAGTCTGCGCGCAGTGCCTCCAACGCCACGTCGATCCGCAAACCGGCGCGGAAACTTTCGTCTTCTCCTGCTTCAATCAAGACCAACTTCTCGATCAAGTCGATTTCAAAAATCTGAACGACCGCTTACGCGCCAACACTGTGCAAGAAAAGCTGGCGAACTTGTGGTTGGATAAACTGCTGAAGGAAGCGACGAGCGCGACTGTCTGAGGAGACTTGCATCACCTCAAACAACTAGACCGCTTCCTGATAAATGTCCGGCTCTCCCGCTGGTCGCGTGCGCCAGCGTTTGTGAATCCACAACCACTGATCGGGGTAGCGCCGGACATAATCCTCGACGACCTTCGTCAATAGAGCAGTCAGTTGCCGAACGTCTTCTGCTTCATGGCCGGTGCGTTCAAAGTGGAGGGGAGCGCCGATGTGCAAGACGAAGCGTTGACGCTGTTCGTCCCACGGAGCGAAAACCGGGATCACAGCCGCTTCGGTGCGTAACGCCAGCTTCGCCGTGATGAAGGTAGTTGATGCCGGCGTGCCAAAGAAATCCACAAAGATGCCTTCATGCGCCAACATGTTGGTGTCGATTAACAGGCCGAGTCTCTCGCCTGCCCGGAGGGTTCGCATCATTGAGAGGGCGGCGGCGCGTTTATCGATGGTGCGATTGCCGAAGCGGGTGCGTGTTTGCTCAACTAGGCGTTCGACTTTCGGATTATCAATCCGGCGCACAAGGACGCTAGATGGATAACCGAAACCGGAAACCGCAAGGCTTAACAGTTCCCAAGCTCCCAAATGTGCGGTGAATATGATCGCGCCGCGCCCGCGCGCCTGCGCCGCAGCGAGATGCTCCAAGCCTTCGCAGTCAACGAGTTGGCGCAAAGTTTCAGCGTTCAATTTGGAGAATTGGCTGAACTCGCCGAGTTGCCGGCCCAGATTGTCGAAGCAGCCGCGCAAGATGCGTTCGCGCTCACGCTCGCTCATTTCGGGGAAGGCCAATTTAAGATTGCGCTCGCCGGTTTGCCGCAGTCTCCGGCTGGCGCGATAAGCAATCCGCCCGACCGCGTGGCCGATCCCGATGGCCAGCGGCCTTGGCAACCATCCTAAACCGGACAGAAAAGAGCGCACTGCTGCGTACTCAAGATTGGTTCGGACTCTGCCTCGTTTGCCCATCAATTATTTTCTGCGGCTTATTCCAATCCGACGCGCCCCATGATCTCTGTGAACTGCGGATCGGTGCGGAGGCTATCGAGGAAGGGATCGACGGCGAGCCATGTGAGTCCTTCGGATTGCGTGTCGCAGGCGCGGCGCAGCCACGCGAAGGCCTGCTCTTTGTCGCCGAGTCCGGTGTGGATAAACGCGATGTAGTACGGCGAGACGTAATGCTGCTGCGACGATTCTTGCAATTCGGCGAGCAGGCGGCGCGCTTCGTCTGTGCGGCCCAGCATGGCATGAGCGTGCGCTGTCCCCGCGATCATGACGGGGCCGCCGCCGGTGAGCGCGATGGCTTTTTGGTACTGGCCGATGGCGTCTTCGTAGTGCGCGACTTGCTCATAAGCCATGCCGAGCAGGAAACGCGCCATGTAAAAATTCGGCTCCATCTCCAGCGTCTTGCGATACTCGGCGATGGCGAGATCGTACTGGCGCGTTAAGTAATAATGCCAGCCCATCCCGGCATTGATCGGCAGCGAGAGCGGATCAAGTTCGCGCGCGCGCGTCAGTTCGACGATGGCTTCGGTCTGCCGCCCCATCGCCGTGAGAAAATGTCCGTACCAGTGATGCGCGGTCGCATAGTTCGGGTTCAGCTCGATGGAGCGGCGATACTCCTTCTCGGCTTCAGTCCAGTTCCAATCGTAAATTCTGACGTAAGCCAAAGAGGCGTGCGCTTCGGCGAGCGTGTCATCGATGGCTAGAGCGCGCAAGGCCGCCTCGCGCGCTTTTTGCATGGCTTCGTGCGGCGGTAGCGCGCTGTACTCGATGGCTCCGAGCAGCGCGTAAGAATCGGCGATCCCGGCATAGGCCAGTGCGTAGTTGGGATCGAGTTTGATCGCTTCCGTGAAATACTCGATCCCTTTCCTGATGCCTTCGTGCGTGCGCTTGTTCCAATAGTAACGGCCTTTGAGGTAAGTCTGATAGGCTTCGGCGCTGCCGGTATGTCGCTTGGTCAGGCGTTGTTTCTGCTCGCCACTCAATTTCAAACGCAGCTTCGCGGAAATTTCTTGGGAGATTTCCTCCTGCACCGCGAGGATGTCCGCAGGGTTGCGGTTATACTGCTCGCCCCACAATTGCCAACCGTCAGCCACGTCAACGAGTTCCGTCCTGATAATCAAACGATCTCCGAGTTGCAAAACTCTCCCGATCAGCACCGCGCGCACGCTCATGTCGCGCCCGACTTCCTGCGGATCGACCTCGCGCCCTTTGTAGCGAAACACGGTGCTGCGCGACATAACGCGCAACTGTGGAAGCTGCGAGAGACTGTTGATGATGCTCTCGGTGATGCCGTCGCTCAAGTATTCGGCATTTGGATCATTGCTACCGTTTATCAAAGGCAGGACGGCGAGCGAGTCAATGTGTTTGGCGCGAACGCGGCGCGAAGCCGACAGCGTTGATGACGGCTCTTTCAACGCGCGCGCGGCCTTCGGCAGCGTCGCTCCGCCGCGCAAAAACTTGGGGGCGCTGTCGCCCGACGGCGGCGCAGTCGAATCGGTGTCGTGGAAATCTTCCTGATCGACGGCAACCGCGTGCGAACGGGATTGGTCCCCTCGCTGTTCGTCGCACGGCACTTTCCGCACCGGCATGATGAAACGATAACCGCGCTTCGGGACGGTCTCGATATACTTCTGCTCACCCCGGCCTTCGCCGAGCGCCTTCCGCAACATGAAGATCGTGACCGAAAGATTACCTTCTTCGACGAATGTTCCCGGCCAAACCTGCTCCATCAACTTCTCTTTCTCGACGATCCGCCCGCTGTTCTCGACGAGCAGCCGCAGCGACTCGAAGGCCTTCGGCGTGAGCGGCACAGTCTTGCCATGACGCAGCAAGAGCCGCTCCGCTGCGTCCAAAATAAACGGACCAAATTCGTAGAGGATTGCCGCCGGCTCGCGCATCGGTGTCTTAAGAACTCTTTAAGATTTTTTTCAGACTCACCAAAGGACTTTTCGGCCACGCAGCGTGTAATCTTCGCCGCGCTATGAGAATGACACTGAGAGAAAAGGGATGCAGACCCTTTGTGAACAAGCTGCATTGTAGTGCCAGTCTCACGGCCTGAGCAAGAACAAGGCAACCGCCATAATTTTATGTCAGTTGGCTATTTGTCACTCCACTCTA
>JALZKK010000231.1 GCA_030859285.1 Acidobacteriota bacterium
CGACGACCGCCGCGCCCGCCAGCCAAGCGGTGACGACTGCCGCCGCCACCGGCAAGATCGCCGTCATTGATTCGCGCGCCTTCTCCGACGAGAAAGAAGGCATCGCCCGCGTCGCCAACGCCATCAAGAGCGTCTATGCACAGTTTCAACCGATGCGGACTGAGGTCGAAGGCTTGCAGAAGCGCTACGAGGCCACAGTCGCAGACATCCAGAAGACAAAGGATGTTGCCGCGCCGGCAGAACTTCAGAAAAAAGCCGACGAAGCCGAGCGTTTGAAGAAAGAGGCCGAGCGCAAAGCTCAGGACATGCAGGACAATGGACAGAGACGAATGGCCGAAGTGCTCGGGCCGTTGCAAGAAGACGTGCAACGCAGCCTCCAAGCCTACGCGCAACAGCGCGGCATCTCAATCATCATTGATGCCGGCACCGTCCCGCTCGTCTATGTCGCCAATGGCGTGGACATCACCAGAGAGTTCATCGCCGATTACAACCGCACCAAGCCGGCGACCGCCTCCGCCGCCACGCCCGCCGCAGGCCGCCCATAGCTGTTGAAGGAAGCAGGAGGCAGGAACAGGCAGCAGAAGGAGGCAGGAGGCAGGATTAAAACAATTCTGTCTCGCCATCGACTTTGGTTCTCACTGCTGCCTTCCTGCTTCCTGCCCCTGCCGTCTGCCCCCTGCTCACTATCATGGACACTCTTCTCGACGCCCGCGCCATCCAAGAAATCCTGCCGCATCGCCCGCCCTTCCTGTTGGTTGATCGGATCATCGAATTAGTCCCGAAAGAGCGCATCGTCGGCGTTAAAGGCGTGACGATCAATGAGCCTTTCTTTCAAGGACATTTTCCGGGAGCGCCGGTGATGCCCGGCGTGCTGATCATTGAGGCGTTGGCGCAAGTCGGCGCGATCCTCGCCTTGCGCGAGTTCGCGGATCGCGACGCCAAGCTCCCGCTCTTTAGCGGCATCGAGAAAGGGCGCTTCCGCCATCCCGTAGTACCCGGCGACACACTGATTTTGGAAGTCACCGCCTTGCGGATCGGCTCGCGCGTCCAACGAATGCGCGGCGAAGCCAAAGTCGATGGTCGCATCGTCGCCGAAGCCGAGATTATGAGCGTCGTCGCCGACCGGCGTCAGCTTGACTGACGTATGAGTGTTCATCCAACAGCCATCGTCAGCCTGCGCGCCCAAATTGGACGCGACTGCTTCATCGGCCCGTATGTGACAATCGGCGATGAAGTGGTCTTAGGCGACGGTGTGTGCCTCGAATCGCATTGTGTGATCGATGGTCGCACACACATCGGCGACGAAACACACGTTTATCCCTTTGTCTCGATTGGCTTGGCTTCGCAAGATTTGAAATACAAAGGCGAGCCGACACAGACGCGCATCGGCAAACGCAATCGCATCCGCGAATTCGTCACCATTCATCGCGGCACGGCAGGCGGCGGGATGCTCACCTCTATCGGCGACGATTGTTTGCTCATGGCGCAGGCGCACGTCGCGCATGATTGCATCATTGGCAACAACGTCATCATGGCGAACGCGGCGACGCTCGCCGGACACGTCTCGGTCGCCGACGGCGCGAACATCGGCGCGTATTCCGGCGTCCACCAATTCTGCCGCGTGGGCCGAGAGGCATACGTCGGCGGCTATTCCGTCGTCGTCAAAGACGCGCTGCCCTTCGCCCTCACCGTCGGCAACCACGCCAAATGCTATGGCCTTAACACCACCGGCATGAAGCGCCGCGATTACCCGCGCCGCACCATCGACGCGCTCCACCACGCTTTCAAACTTTTGCTCTCTTCGCGTCTCAACACGACGCAAGCTCTCGACAAGATCAAGACCGAGATCGCCGACGTGCCGGAAGTCGCCGAACTCGTCCGCTTCATCGAAACTTCGGAACGGGGAGTCGTCAAATAAAACAGTGATAAGTGACGAGTGACAAGTGACAAGATAAAATCAGATTCTTGTTTTTCAACTCGTCACTCGTCACTTGTCACTCATCACTGTCTTTATGCGTTTCGGGCTGATTGCAGGCAACGGTAAGTTTCCGTTCCTCGTCGTCGAGGGCGCGCGGCGGGCAGGCGCGTCGTTGGCGGTGACGGCGATCCGGGAGGAAACCGATCCGGGGATTGAGCGGGTCGTTGAAGAGGCAGGCGGGCGCATCGTGTGGATTGGGATCGGCCAGTTGGGGAAGATGATTCGCTTCTTCAAGCGCGAGGGCGTCCGGCAAGTAATCATGGCGGGCCAAGTCAAGCACGTACAGATTTTCAGTGGAGCGCTCCCCGATGTGCGAATGCTCAAGATGTTGTTGAGCCTGCCGCGCCGCAACACCGACGCGCTGATCGGCGGCGTCGCGGGCGAGTTGGCGCGCGAAGGCATTGAGCTGATCGATTCGACTTACTTTTTGCGAGACCATCTGCCGCAAGCCGGAACGCTCACGCGCCGCGCGCCGGACGCGCGCGAGGCGGGCGACATCGAATACGGCCTCGAAGTCGCGCGCGAGATCGCGCGGCTCGATCTCGGCCAGACCATTGTCGTGCGCGCGCGCGCGTGCGTCGCCGTCGAAGCGATGGAAGGCACGGACGACACGATCCGCCGCGCCGGAAATCTGGCGCGCGGGCGGCTGACAGTAGTCAAAGTTTCCAAGCCCGATCAAGACATGCGCTTCGATGTTCCGGTCGTCGGCATCCCGACCGTCGAGACAATGATCGAAGCGGGCGCGGCCTGCCTGTGTTTGACTGCCGGCAAAACCCTCATCCTCGACCGCGCGGAGATGTTGCAACTCGCCGACAAAAACAAGATCAGCATCGTCGCCGTTGCGCCCGTGTAAACAGAGCGTCTATTTTGCCTACCTTTCGGCAGCCTTCGCCGCGACAGAGAAAGTCACACCATGCGAGGAACTTGTTCTTCAGGTTTTTTTTGACTGCCGAAGTAGCTGAGTTCTTCCTTAATGGAGGGAGTGGAAGTGATGCGGCGGTCGGTGTTGAGGGACCAGAGCAATCCGCCAGTCTGAGTGTGCAGCGCAGGAAAGACTTGGGCGCTGCCGTTGGTGATGCACCCGCTTGCGGCCAATGTCTTGACGATCAGCGGTTCACTGTTTCTTTCTTCACCTCTTCACTTTTCTTTTCCGCCGCCGGCAGGTAATAGCCGCCGCGCGCTTTGACTTCGAGTTTGCGGTCTTTGCCTTTGGCGTCACGCGCGCGCACTTTGACTTCGAGCGTGTGCTGCTGCTGGCCGTCGTCCGTTTCTGTTTCGGCGAGGGTGAAGCCGAGGCTATAGCGTGCGTTGAGGTTGCCGATAACTTGACGGAGGCCGGAGGCATAGTCCGTCGGGCGGCGAACTTTCAACGACTCGCCGCCGGTGCGCTTGGCGAGATGCTGTGCGCTGCCGGCGATGCTCAGGCCGACCCAGTTGCCGAGGGGCTTGACGACCGGCAGCAGGAATTTGAAGACGGTCTTCATATCCGTGACCAGCGCGTTGAAGATGACGTTCGAGCGCAGCATTTTCGTTTCGACGTAATCACGCTCGGCGTAGAAGATCGGCACGATGCCATCGGTGATATAGACAACTGCCGCCTGCGAGTGGGGACGCTCCTGCGCGGTAAGGCGCGTGATCTCACGTGTCAGGCGGGGCAAATCGGAAGCGCCCGACAGATCGACGGTGGTCGAGCCGTCTTTATTCACGCGCCGGATCAACACCGTGCCGTCGGGCTTCACCACGCGCGTGACACGGTTACCTTTTTTATCGACGATCTCTTCCGTCTCGTCGCC
Source organism: Acidobacteriota bacterium (assembly GCA_030859285.1). Classification (GTDB taxonomy): domain Bacteria; phylum Acidobacteriota; class Blastocatellia; order Pyrinomonadales; family Pyrinomonadaceae; genus JACCRA01. The sequence continues at coordinate 3,772 of JALZKK010000231.1, forward strand.
CTCGCCCGCCTCGCCCCGGTGCGCCTTGTCGATGTCTTCGAGTTGCGTCTCCATCTGTTCGGCATCGTCCGCCTTCAGCGTGGCGCGTGAAGCGTGGCCGGAATCGCCGCTGTCGTTTTCGTTCTTTTCGGGGACGAGTGCGGGGATCGCGGCGAGCGCGATTGTCGTCTGCGCGCGCTCGCGCGTGAAGCGGGTCAGCCACTTGTGGTCTTCACCCGTGCCGCGCGCGTTCACCACGACGACGGCCACTTCGTCTGCCGGCGGCAGCTTGGATAGCTCCGCCGCCATCGCCGCGAGGATGTCCGCCCGCCGCATGAAGCGGCCCGCGCCGTCCTGCCGCAAATCGAAGATGAGGGTCAACGCGAGCGGGCGGCGACCCTTGTCGCCTTCGCGCGCGAAGTAAGAGACTTCGCGGCGCCGCCCGTCGGCCCGCACCTCAAAGTTTTCCAACTTCAGATCGGAGACCGCCACGCCCGTCCGCTTCTCGCGCACCAATGTATCGAGAAACACGACGCGCGTGTTGACGCGCAACACTTCGTCGCCGTTAGCTTCGAGCGTTTTCGTCTCTTGCGCCCGCACGATGAAGGGACCAATCAGGAATAAGAGCGCGCAAGCTAGAAACGCAATTCTATTTTTCATCTGGATTCCTCAAAGAATGGACTACAGTGAAACTTATGAGATTGAGACAAATAACAAAGCCTCATCCACGAAATCACACGAAACTAAAGCAATCTCTTTCGTGTTGTTTCGTGGATAGTTTTCCCGTGTTCCAATCTCATCAGCTCTGATTTAGGCAGGCAAGAAATTGCGAAAGGATTGAGCTTCATCCTTCATCCTTCCGCCTTCATCCTTGCTATTGTTCAGCCGTCGCCGCTTCATCCGCGATGGCGCGGCTCTCGTCTTCCGGGTCTCGCAAAAGTTTGAATAATTCCTGCGGTTTGAGATCGACTTGCACGACGACGCCGTCGCGCCCTTCGATGACCACAATCAGGACTTTGCATTTGTCGCCGTCCTCTTTCAGGTAGGTGAAGGTCTGCGCTTCATCTCGTGTGCGGACGGAGATGAGCGGCAGCCAGTCGGGTTCGAGCGTTTCGCGCATCCGGCGGTGAAATTCATTTGCGGCGGCGGAAAAATCTTGATCCTCAAAAATTGCTAATTTGAAATCGCCGAGGCGTAAGTACTTGCGCGCGGTCGGCGAGATGATCTTGGCAGTGGTCTTCGCCGTCGCGATCCCGACGCGCGCCAGCGTCGAGATGCCGACACGCTTGACGCGGTAATGCGCTTCCACCAGTTTGACGACCGCCCCGAACTCCGCTTCTTTCTTCAGCGGAGCGGCAGGCACATTGACGAGAAAAAAGAGCGCACAAGCAACGACGAGTAAAGATGTGATGATTCTTTTCGGGCGCATGTCTCACCTCACCGATGCTTAGGGTTTCTTCGCCGGTTTGGTCTCCGGCTCGTTCTCGTCGTCTTGGTCGCGCCCGATGTTTAATTCCGGGATGCCGAAGCGTCCTTCGAGGCGGCTCAACTTTTCCATATCGACGTTGCCGACGATGTTGACGAGCGTCAGGCGACGCGGCTCGAAGGCAACGACGGCGAGGCCGCCGATCTTCGCGCCGTCGTCCAACAAGTGAACCTCAACCGTCCGCCCGTCTTTTTTCTGAATGACGTTGACGATCCGCGTCCAACCCGGCGAGCGCAGTTGTGTGCGAACGCCGGAGACATCGCTCTCTCCATATTCGCCCGGCGCGTTGAACTCGTAGCTCCGCACATAGACACCTTTCAATTCTTTCAACAACTGGGCGGCGATCTGCTCGTCCTTGTCCGAGCTTTCCATCAGCATCTTGATGGGGACCAAACGCAGCACCCGCTCGTCGATATTTACATCGACGACTTGGCTGGCTTTAGTCGCCAAACGCTCAAGGCTCTCCGTCTGCAACTTCGCGGCGGACGGCGGCGGTTGCTGTGCCGCCGCGAGCGTGGCGGCGAACGTGACGGCAGCCACGAGATGAACCAACTTGTTTGTTGCGTTAATGATTGTTCTCATAATTGCTCCATTCAATACTCAATTGTTTTTCACTCTAACTAACGCGGCTTTCCTGTCATGCCGACCTCGCGCACTTGTTCTTGCACGTATCGAAGATTGGCGCTGGCAAATCTGAGCGCCAGCATCAACTGATCTTTCGCCTGCCGTTCCTCATCAGTTAATTCGCCGCCTTGCGACGACACACCGTTTAGCGCGATCTCTTGGTTTACCGATGCGGGCTTTTCGTTCACACGCCGTTTTGACGGTTGGCGGCGTTGACGTGATAAAGCGACTTGCCGCACCGTCGAACGCGATCCATTTCGGGGCTGTTTGATCTCCGGCGAATCGTTCGACGGTTGAATAGCAACGTCGTCATCCTCTTGCGACGCTTCGGCGATGTAACGCGGTGGCGTCTCAGTCTGAAGCTGCGGCGACGGCTGTTGAGTTGCTTGCTGCTCCGGCGTCACAGCCTGACGACGCATTGACATCAAGGCCGCGCCGGCCAGCAACATCAAGAGCAAGGCAGCAGCGATAGCTCCAACGCGAGTCCACGTCAACAAGTGGCTCATGCGCGCGTGCCGGGGCAACGGCTCAGGCAATTCGAGCGGGCGCGGTTGATATGCGAGATTACCGAGCAGTTCTTCCAAACGCTTGGCATCTTCATCCGGCCCGCCCGTCTTGTCCCACAAATAGTCGCTCATCTTTTTCGCTCCTTCGCCGCGCCGCTTTGCGTTATGCGCTCGCGCAGTAGTTTCATCCCGCGATGAATGTTGACTCGAACAGATGCGGGCGCGAGGCCCGTCCGTTCCGCGATCTCCGGCCCGGTCATACCTTCAACGAAACGCAAGATGAGCGGCTCGC
>JALZKK010000269.1 GCA_030859285.1 Acidobacteriota bacterium
GGAAGCACCACCACCTCAAAGGTGGTGGTTTCCTCCTAACGGACTGAAAGTCCTGAACGTGGCGTAGCGTGATGCTTCAACTCGCATCCGGCTCGCCTTCTACGCGAAAGTCCGAGTCTTGGTCATAACTCTGCTGCTCGATGTACTGCTTGATGACTTCGTCGGTGACGTTGCCCGAACTGACGCAGAAGTATCCGCGCGCCCACAGGTGCCGGCCCCAGAACTTCTTTCGCAGGTGTGGAAACTCGTTCATCATCTTGTACGAGGTCTTCCCTTTCAACATCTGGAGCAGCCGACTGATTGTGACCGGCGGCGGGATGCTCACGAACAGGTGCACGTGATCCTTCGAGATGTGCCCCTTGATGATCGTCACTTCATGGTGGCCGCAGATTTCGCGGATCAACTCTCTGAGCCGGGTGCCGACTTCCCCCGTCATCACGGACTTACGGTACTTGGTGACCCAGACCAAGTGGAGGTGAATCTCGAAGGTAGTGTGCGCGCCGCGCCGGTAGTCCTTCATGGCGGCGCATCTTACACGACCGGCGCAGCACGGCACACATACTAAAGTCGTCGCCTAAAGGCGAGGGTTTCAACCCTCCCAGAATACGGACAATGAACCCGGCACGACTCGAACGTGCGTCCTCAAGCTCCGCAAACTTGCGCTCTCATTCCACTGAGCTACGGGTCCAAAGGCAAGGATGAAGGATGAAGGAAAAGCTCATAGCAGTTTGCTTTTCCTTCATCCTTGCTTTAGTGCATCAGGGAGGACTCGAACCTCCACGCTTGTAAGCCACAGTTTTACAGACTGCTGCCCTGACCATTCGGGCGTCTGATGCGAAACTGATTCGGTTCTTTAGCCGACATGCAAAATGATTGTGGGTATGTTAAAAAACAGATGAGGGCAGAGAGCTTGGGCGACCGCTAGACACACTTCGGCGCACACTTCTCCGAAGGATGGCGCAGCCTGCGGGACTCTCGCAAAGACGCTCAGGCCGACCATCCGGGAAGGCAACACTCGCTGCCCTCATCATTCACAAGGCACTTCAATTTTCAAACAACAAAAAGAGCGGGCTGTTGATAGCTTCGACAAGGGAAGCTCAAGGCCCGCTCCGGCAATTCTCGTAAACTTTTTGTTTTTGGAGATTTGGGAGCGGGAGCCGCTCCCGCTGCTTTATAAAACTAGACTGTGACGACGGCGATCCGTGACCGTCAAGCACGGGCATTCGGTAATCCCTTGCTGTCCGACCGACATCGAGTTGCCGCCAAGATAATTGGCTAACGAGCCTAGACCGTGGACAGAAAAGGCCGCGCCCATGCCGAGCGCGCCGTTCGCACACAAAGACCGGACGGATGCCGTAGCGTTGCTGGGTATGCGTTTTCTGTTGGTCCAAGTCGCCATCATTGAATTTTGTTCTTCTTCCTTCAACGCGCATCACGCGAGCGCGGGAGTGAGTTTATAAAGCACGATCCGTTTTCTTGTCAAGCACTTTTTTCGCGCCGCTTGTACATGATGAGAATCATTGGTCCCCTCGTTGCCCACTCCGCAAAATTTTAAGTACGGGCGCGCTCGACCGCCGCGATTTTTCCTGACGCGCTGCCGAAAGAAGCTGTTTCTGCTATCTTATCCGGCGACGGGAGATGGACATGGGCGAGGTGATTCGCAATGCCTGTCAAAGGCCAACACGAGACGGATGAGTTAGTCGTCACTGAGAGCAAGCCGCGTTTGAAAGAGCCGCCGCTCTTCAAAGTCTTGCTGCACAACGACGATTTCACGACGATGGAATTCGTCGTCTATGTCTTGCAGACCGTCTTCCACAAATCGGAGAGCGAGGCCGTGCTGATCATGCTGCAAGTGCATCTGGAAGGCATCGGCGTCGCAGGCGTTTATACCTACGAGGTCGCCGAAATGAAAGCGCAAAAAGTGACGGCCCTCGCGCAATCGCATGAATTTCCGTTGCTCTGCACGGTGGAAGAGGATTGACGGGCCTGTTAGGCCGTCGAAAATTTCTGAGCGCCGGAGGCGCGGCAGATCAGTAGCCACAGCTTGCGCTGTGGGAAAAGCGCCTCATTCGAGGGTTATAATTTGCCAGACATGCTGACAAAAGAGTTACAAGCCACTCTCAGCTCCGCCATCAACGAGGCGATGCGGCGGCGGCATGAGTATGTCACGCTGGAGCATTTGTTGTACGCGCTCTTGAGTGATCGGACGGCGCGCGATGTGATCAAACAGTGCGGCGGCGACGCGGTGGCGCTCAGGCGCGAGTTGGAAAAATTTTTCGACGAGCGGATCGAAGCGCACGGCGGCGATGGCCCGGCTGAATTGCCGGAGCAGACGCAGATGTTTCAGCGCGTATTGCAATATGCTTTGTTGCAGGCCGAAGGCAGCGGGCAACCGCAAGTCGATGGCGGGAACGTCTTGGCCGCGCTGTTTCAGGCGGAGCGCGCGCACGCCGTCTATTTGCTAAAGCAGCAGGGCATCACGCGGCTCGACGTGCTGAACTACATCGCGCATGGCATCTCGAAAATTGAGACGACACAAGAGCCGGCTTTTGAAGGCGCGGAAGATGAAGAGTTGGAGTCGCCGGCTGCGGCGCGCGATCCGCTCGCGGCCTTCACTGTGAGTTTGGTGGAGCGCGCGCGCGACGGTTTTATCGATCCGGTGATCGGGCGGACGCCGGAGTTGGAGCGGACGATTCAGATTCTCTGCCGGCGGCGGAAGAATAATCCGATCTACGTCGGCGAGCCGGGCGTTGGCAAAACGGCGATTGCCGAAGGTCTCGCGCTCAAGATTCACAAAGGCGAAGTGCCAGAGGTCTTGCGCGAGGCCAAAGTCTATGCGCTCGACATGGGCGCGGTACTGGCCGGGACGAAATATCGCGGCGAGTTCGAGCAGCGCTTCAAGGCGATTATCAACGCGCTTACCAAACAGCCGGACGCGATTTTGTTCATCGACGAGATACACACCATCGTCGGCGCGGGCGCGGTGTCGGGCGGCTCGATGGACGCTTCAAATATCCTCAAGCCCGCGTTGGCTACCGGACAACTACGCTGCATCGGCTCGACGACTTACAGCGAATACAAGGCCGCGTTCGAGCGCGACCGCGCGCTGGCACGAAGATTCCAGAAGATCGAGATCGGCGAGCCGAGCGTCGAAGAGACTGTCGAGATTCTGAACGGCCTGAAAGGTTATTACGAAGAGCATCACGGCGTCCGTTACACGCCGGAAGCGTTGCGGGTCGCGGCAGAGCTGTCGGCGAAATATCTACACGACCGCTTTCTCCCCGACAAAGCTATCGACGTGGTGGACGAAGCGGGCGCGGCGGTCAAACTGTTGCCGGAGGGGAAACGCCCGCAGAAGATCGGCGTCAAGGAAGTCGAAACAGTTGTCGCGCGCATGGCGAAGATTCCCCCGAAGACGGTCGTTAGTTCCGAGAAGGATCGCTTGCGCGAGTTAGACGCTGAATTGAAGCGCGTCATCTTCGGACAGGATCATGCTATCGAACAAGTCGTCCGCGCGATCAAACTCTCACGCGCCGGACTCGGCGCTCCCGAAAAGCCGGTCGGTTCGTTTCTCTTCTCCGGGCCGACGGGCGTCGGCAAAACAGAACTGGCGAAGCAACTCGCGCTTACATTGGGCGTCGCTTTTCTCCGCTTCGACATGAGCGAGTATGCCGAAGCGCACACGGTCTCGCGTCTGATCGGCGCGCCGCCCGGCTATGTCGGCTTCGATCAAGGAGGCTTGCTAACCGACGCGATCAACAAGACGCCTTACGCCGTCCTCGTGCTTGACGAGATCGAGAAAGCGCACCCGAACCTCTTCAACATTTTGTTGCAAGTGATGGATCACGCGACGCTCACCGACAACAACGGCAAGAAAGCCGACTTCCGCAACGTGATCCTGATCATGACGACGAACGCGGGCGCGAGAGAGTTAAGTGAGGGCGGCATCGGCTTCCAAAAACCGGGCGAGGGTAAAGGCGTCGGACGCGGCGCGATTGAGCGCACTTTTAGTCCCGAATTCCGCAATCGTCTGGACGCTTGGATCGCATTTGCGCCGCTCGGCTTCGAGGTGATCGAGAAAGTCGTCGATAAGTTTATCAAGGAATTAAACGCGCAGCTCACAGAAAAGAATTTGACAGTGAAGCTCACCGAACCGGCGCGGGCATGGCTCGCCCAGCGCGGCTTTGATCGGCTCTACGGCGCGCGCCCAATGGCTCGTTTGATTCAGCAAAAGATCAAAGAGCCGCTCGCCGAACAACTCCTCTTCAGCGAGACGGAGCGAAGC
>JALZKK010000281.1 GCA_030859285.1 Acidobacteriota bacterium
TCGCGGCCCAAGCGCAGACTGAAGGTGACGACGCGCTCGGAGTGGCCGTGGGTTTCGCGGTCGCGGGCTTCGAGCGCGGCGGCCAGCGCTTTCAAGGTCATCCAGTACGCCTCTTCCAGTGACTTGAACGTGCGATCAATTTCCCCCGCTCGTTGGACGGCCAGCGCCGTGAGATGATTTTCGTGGCAGCGTTTGTCCACCAGCAGCGCGCGGTGTTCTAGGCCGCGCCTGACGGCGATTTCGACGTGCTGTAGATTGAAGGGTTTTGTGAGGTAGTCGAATGCGCCGGCGCGCATCGCGTCGATGGCGTGAGTGATCGTCTGTTCACCGCTGATCAGGATGATTACCGTGTCGGGCGATGAGGCCCGCGCGCGCGCGATCAACTCTAGCCCGCTCATCCCGCGCAGCGTGATGTCGCAGAGGACCAAGTCGAACGCGGCTGCCGACAGGAGCGCCAACGCCTTTTCCGCCGAGCCGACTGCCCAGCATTCGTAACGAGTGCATAAAAATTGTCGAAATACATTTCTGATCTCGATGTCGTCATCGGCGATCAGCAGGCGCGGCCTGCCGTGTGTTGTCTCAGGCATAGCACACTCTAATTCGGTCTCTCAGATGTTGAAGAATGGGGGACGACAAGCAGCGAACGCGCGGCGAGGAAAGACGGCCTTCTTCCACAGCAGCCCTGCCAACAACTCAATCACGGAGAAAGGGTCTTGCGCGTCACTCTTTTGGCAATCGTTGTGCCGCGTGCCGACGGCGAGGACGGCTGCTCGCTACTACTCTGCCATTTCTTCTCGGAACCGGCGTCGCTGCTTCGCTTAAACCCAAATATTTCCGCGCGCCAGTCGATTCCACCGGGCGCGGAGAGGGGCAGTGTGATCGGCGGATCATTAAGTAGGTGGGTCTCGGAAGTTGTCGCACCTGGCGGCGTGATGATGTATTCTGCCTCGCAACGCACAGACGCCTGCTGCATTGTGCATCAAGCTCATCGCGAAATCGGTGCAGCTCGATGATTTTCAGCCGCAAAATGAAAGGGCTTCTGCGGTACGGGGCTTGCCGTTCAATAATCCTATTCGAGAGCGTGCCTAACGGCCCTGAAGCCCACAGGCATTAAGTTAAGGAGAGCAGCCAGTACTGTCTGCGCCGGTGGGCGCGTCAGTGCTGGAAACGTCCGTCCGTTTACGCAGGCCCTTAATGTCATTGCCCTTAAGCCAAGTGGCGAATTGGTAGAGGCCAAACCGCTGGCTTGCCCTCAGTCCTCAAGTGGAAATTGTTCTCAAGTTTCTTGGGTAGAAGATAAGGAGATGTCAGATGAATAACTATCAAATTTCTCGTTCACGCCAGCAACGGCAACTCGCGGTCTTAATGCTCGCACTCTGCTGGGGCATCATCATCGTCGATTGACGAAACACTATTGCCGGCCTCCGTAGCGGGCCGGCTGACGTGCGCGGCAGCGTCGAAGGGACCAGTGACAATTGTCGCTGGTGACGCTCTAGCCGCGCCGAGATAATCGCCCCCTCTTGTGTTGATGTTCGGCGAGTTACTTGGAGCGTTCCCCCAATCACCGCCGATTGTTCCTACCTCGCGAATCGGATTGCGATGACTCTGGGAAGGAAGCTGCCAACCCGGATCACTGAAGCGGCAAAGCGTTGGCGTTTTGCGACGGGTGATCCGGGAAGGGGCCGTCGGCGCATCCGATTCGGCGTCATTCGAAGGAGAAGACAGGTGAAAAAGTCACAACCAACATGGGCTGCCAAGCCCTTCGCTCTCTTCGTCCTCCTCTGCCTCTGCTCCAACAGCTTGTTGCTCAATAGCGCACGCGCACAGACTTACCCCGTACCCGCGTCGCAAGAGATGGCAGATGGCGGCCACCATTCCCGTTCCGCCGGTCGCAAAGTCTCCACAGATTTAATGTCGCTGGCGCGTAGCGGCGGCAGCAATCGCGCCGCCGGCAATGAACGCGTGCACGTCATCCTGCAACTAGACGAGAGTGCGGGCGCAGTCGCCGACTCGCTGCTCTCTGCTTACGACGCGCGCATCACGCGCCGCTTCGCACGTCTCAATGCGCGCGCGCTTGAATTGCCGGCCCACATCGTCGAGGCGCTGGCGGCACGGCGCGAGGTGCGTTTTCTCTCGCTTGACCGCGAGACCATTCCCGCCGGTCACGTCTCACACACGACTGGGGCGGACGCCGTGCAAGACTCCGGCGGCGCGAACGCGGGCCGGCTCGACGGCAGCGGCATCGGGATCGCCATCGTCGATTCCGGCATCGACACCGATCACAGATCATTCCTCAACCGCAACAACAACGTGCGCGTCGTCGCCGCGCGCGACTTCACGGGCGAAGGGCGCACCGACGATCCTTACGGTCACGGCACGCACGTCGCCTCGACCGCCGCCGGCAACGGTCGCATCGCCAACGCAGAGTACGTCGGCATCGCGCCGAATGCGAATCTGATCAACTTGCGCGTCTTAGACTCGCACGGGCGCGGCAGAACTTCGGGCCTGCTGGCCGCGCTCGATTGGGCGTTGGCGAATCGCGCGACCTATAACATTCGCGTGGTCAACTTGAGCTTGGGCGCTCCGGCAATTGATTCTTACCGCGACGATCCGATATGTCAGGCCGTCCGGCGGTTGACCGAGGCGGGCGTCGTCGTCGTCGCCGCCGCCGGCAACAATGGCAAGAATGCCGACGGACAGAAAATTTATGGAATGATTCACTCGCCGGGCAACAGTCCTTATGCGATCACGGTCGGCGCGTCGAACACCTTCGGCACGGACGCGCGCGGGGACGACGGCGTGGCGACCTACAGCTCGCGCGGCCCGACGCGTAGTTCTTGGGTTGACGCCGATGGCGTTCGTCGTTACGACAGTCTGATCAAGCCTGATCTCGTCGCGCCCGGCAACAAACTGATCTACGCCGAAGCGCTCGACAATTATCTCGTCACGCAGAATCCCGCGCTTGATGCCGGCGTGAGCCCGGTGCCGAATCGCAAGATGATGTACATGAACGGCACGTCGATGGCGACGCCGGTCGTGGCGGGCGCGGCGGCCCTCTTGCTGCAAGCGCGCCCACGTCTGTCGCCGAACATGGTCAAGATGCTCTTGATGTACACGGCACAACCGCTCGCTAATTTCAACATGCTGGAGCAAGGCGTCGGCCAGCTCAATCTTGAAGGTGCGATGCGGTTGGCAGAAGCCGTGCGCCCGGGCTTGTCGGCCACAACCGCCGTCGGCGCTCCGCTCTTGAAGACAAATACGCCGCCCGCCCCGCAGACCACCATCGCCGGCCACAGCTTCGCTTGGTCGCAGGGCCTTATCATGGGCCGCACCTTCGCTACCGGCGAGAGCCTCATCACCAAATACCAAAAGATTTATGCCGCCGGGATCGTCTTCGGTGATGGGATCGTCTTTGGCGATGGGATCGTCTTTGGTGACGGGATTGTTTTCGGCGATGGCATCGTCTTCGGTGACTCCACCATCTTCTCGGATGGGATCGTCTTCGGCGATCACGCGCTGACCAGCAACGGCGGGACGCTGGCCGACGGCACGCCCTTTCTTCCTCTCGACTCGCTGTTCGGTGACGGCATCGTGTTTGGCGACGGCATCGTGTTTGGCGACGGGATTGTTTTCGGCGACGGCATCGTCTTCGGCGATAGCACGCTGGCCGGCGACGCCGTTACGCAAGCGCAGTCTGCCGCCACCAACGGCGATCAGACCGCCGCCATGCCATTCGCCGCCGACGATGGCCTCGACAACGTGGATTACTGACAGCCGTATTTAGACATCAACTCCGTAGGAGCGAAAAGTTTGTAATTACAGCAGTCGGACATTTCGCTCCTACGGAGCTAGAGATCATGTGACCACGCCGGGCTACAGACATTCCGCTCCTCACGGAGCTATAGCATTCAAGAATAAAGCAAGAGACAGGATTGACAAGATGAACCAGATCAAGCACAGCACAATGAGCGAGTTTCAGTGGTGGCGCTCCCCTTCATCCCGTCAATCCTATGCATCCTGTCAAATTGTTTTTCTTAAAGTCTATAGGTTGCATCTGCATTCCTAAACACCCTTTGAGACACGCCACGCCGGTTGAAATAGCTTGCGTTACCCGGCTTATTTAGGGCAAAGTCTAGCCCGGCGCTGGATTTTGCCCTGCTCCTCAGCGAGCAGGATGAGCAATCCAAGACTGCTTCCGCGCCGGTTACAATCTGACCGGCCATTACAAAAAGACAGTGACGAGAAGAAGCGCAGAGTGCAGAGCGATGAATGATTCTGCACTCTGCACTCCGCATTCATCAATTCTTCTCGTCACTCGTCACTGCTTTTATGAACCGGCAACGTTTAGCCAAACCGTTCATGCTACTGATCATCGGGAGCGGCGCGGTGGTGTGTCTGTACGCGGCGATCAATTTGCCGCTCGCGCAACTCGATGCGCTGTTTCTGCTGCTGGCGACGGCGACGGTGGCGATCACTTCACGCATCTCGGTGCGCGTCCCCGGCGTCAACGGGCGCATCACGATCTCCGAGACGTTTATCTTCCTCACCATGCTGCTCTACGACGGCGAGGCGGCGATTCTGCTGGCGGCGGCGGACGGCTTCTGCTCGTCGTGGCTCGTCAGCCGTAAGCCACGCACGCTCGGTTACAACGCCGCTTCGACCGCCTTCTCAACTTTCCTGACCGTCTGGGTCTTGCGTTTCTGCTTCGGCTCGATTACGGCGCTGCATCAAGGGCCGTTCACCGCCAACTTCATGTTGGCCGTCTGCGTGATGGCAATTGTGCAATATTTTTGTAATTCGATGCTGGCCGCCATCGCGCAGGCGTGGAAGACCGGCGAGCGCGTCCGGCAAGTCTGGTTCAAATACTGCATCTACACCTCAATCACTTACGTCGCTGGCGCGTCGGCTGCCGCCATCACCAGCAAGCTGATCGGCCTGATCGGTTTCTACGCCGTCCTCGCCACCACGCCGATTATCGCGATCATTTATCTGACCTATCGCACCTATCTGAAGAACATCGAAGTGATGGCGGCGGCGGCCAAAGCTGAGGCCGCGCAGTCACAGGCTGAACAAGCGCAGCGTCACGTCGAGGAGTTGAGCCTCTACATCGCCGAGCGCGAGCGGATCAGCGAGCAGTACACGCAAGTCGAAAAAATGTCGGCCCTTGGCGAGTTGGCCTCCGGCGTCGCGCACGATTTCAACAACACGCTCGCCGGCATCCTCGGTCGCGCCCAACTCTTGCAGGGGACCAAAGACGCGGAGAAGATTCAGAAAGGCTTGGAGCTGATCATCAAGACCGCAAAGGACGGCGCGAAGACTATCAAACGCATTCAAGACTTTGCCCGCCAACGCCGCGATCACGACTTCCATCCCGTCACGGTCGATCAACTGCTCTTGGATGTCAGCGAGATCACGCGCCCGCGTTGGAAGAACCGCGCCGAAGCCGCCAACGTCCACATCAATCTCGAACTGCAACTCCGCACGAAAGCCTTCGTGATGGGCGATGAGTCGGAGTTGCGCGAAGTGCTGGTCAACATGGTCTTCAACGCCGTGGACGCGATGCCCGACGGCGGGACGCTGACGCTCTCGGCAGAGCAGGATGAAGAGACGGTTGTGATCACGGTCGGCGACACCGGCATGGGGATGAGCGACGAAGTGCGCTCGCGCATCTTCGATCCGTTCTTCACCACGAAGGGCAAGACCGGCATGGGCTTAGGCTTGGCCGTCAGCTACGGCATCATCCGGCGGCACGAAGGGACGTTCGCGGTCGAGTCCGAATTAGGGCGTGGGACCAACATGCGGATCAATCTGCCCATCGCGAGCGGCGCGTTGATAAGCCAGCCGACGGTCGAACTGAGCATGGTGGCAGCAGCCCCAACTCAGTCCAGCCAGACCCGCATTCTCTTAGTCGAAGACGAAGAGCCGGTGCGCGATCTGCTGCGCGATATTCTGGTCGCTGGCGGCTACGAAGTCGCGGTCGCCGAAGCCAGCAACAACGCTTTAACGCTCCTCGATAAAACGAGGTTCGACGCCGTCTTCACCGACTTGGGGCTGCCCGGCATGAACGGCTGGGAACTGGCGCGCGCCGTGCGGAAACAGTATCCACAAATGCCTTTGGCCGTCGTCACCGGCTGGGGCGAAGCCGTCGGCTCCCAAGAGCAAAGCGCCGCCGGCATTGATTGGGTTGTGACGAAGCCCTTCACCGTCGAACAAATTTTAGAGATCGCGCAACAAGTCTCCCAACGCCGCGAACAGCAGCCCACCCGCCCGGAAAAGATCGTCGCCGCTTAATAGTTAGTTGGGTCGCTTCGTATTTGATTTTGACAAGGCAGCTTGAATGAATGGCAAAAACGCTCGTCCCGTGAAGCAAACTACGAAAGGAAAGAAACAATGGCTCACCCCATTATCCTCGGCGATCAAGTTTGGTGCCCTCTCTGCAAGGAATATGCTCAACTGCTAAAGATTAAAAAGGCAGCAAGAGTTGCGGACGTCAGTTGTAAGACTATCTATCGCTATGTTGAAGAAGGCAAAGTGCACAGCGTCAAGGTTGCTGGCTCAACAATCCGCATCTGTAGCAGTTGTCTGCTAAAGCAGGACGACTAACTCTCGGTCCGAAAATAAATTCTCAAACTGTGACATTTGGTATTGCATTCTACCCGGGACCTGACTATTTTCTCTGCTCGTTCTTGAATCGAACTGAAAATTAACAATGGAGG
>JALZKK010000292.1 GCA_030859285.1 Acidobacteriota bacterium
GGACAACGGACAAAGTATAACAAATGCGTCGTCAGACATTCATCTCCGCTCTCGGCATTGCGTGGACGCTTCTTTATGCCGCGTTCATCGTGTGGTTGTACGCGACTGCGCCGCGCACGCTCGCGGAAGTGACGACGCAGGCGAGCGCGACAGTCGGGACTTATCAGATCGATCAAGCGCGGTTCGATGCGGCGCTCGGTTTGTTCCGGCGCGAGCAGTACCGCGCGGCGCGCGAGGAATGGATGCGGGCCGATCCGGCGCAACGCGATGCGCGGACGCAGTTTTACATGGCCTATAGTTTCTATCGCGAAGGCTGGGGCCGGCTCTACAATGATGATGCGCTGTTTCGACAGGGGATCGAGGCCGTCAACCGCGCGCTCAATTTAACGCCGGAAGGCGCGCTCACGCTTGACGATCCAGATTTGCAGATTCACTCAGCCGCCGAGTTGAAAGCGGAACTAGAGCAGGGCGTCGAGCGCACGTGGGACGATCTCAATCCGCTCAAACTGACACGCGAACGCAAATGAGATCAGACGCAACTTTGCGCCGCGAGCCGTCGCGCCGCCGTGCTTGGATTCCCTATCTCGTCCTCTTGATCGCGTTGCTTTTAACGGGCGCGGCCACTTACTACGTCTGGGCGCAGGCGCGGGCGCGTGATCGTATCCGCTTTGAAACCTCCGTCCAGCGCACGCAAGACAATATCGACATTCGTTTGGAAAACTACGTTACGCTCTTGCGCGGCGGAGCCGGGCTGTTCGCGGCCAGCGAGAAGGTGACTCGTGATGAGTTCCGCGCTTTTGTCGAGCGTTTGCGATTGCCGGAGCATTATCCGGGAATGCAAGGGATCGGCTTTACTGTCCGAGTGCAACCGGAAGAGCGCGACGCGCTGGTGACAGAGATGCGACGGCAAGGCTTTGAGGATTTCCAGTTGCGCCCGGAGACTGAGCGCGACGAGTATCACGCGATCATCTATCTTGAGCCGCTTGAGCGCCGCAACCGCGCGGCCCTCGGCTTCGATATGTTCACGGAAGCGACCCGCCGCGCCGCGATGGAGCGCGCCCGCGACACCGTGCTGCCCGCTGCGACAAGCCGCGTCACTCTCGTGCAAGAGATCGATGAACAGAAGCAAGCCGGGCTGCTCATCTACGTACCCGTTTACCGCAACGGCGCAGTGCCGGAAAGCGTCGCCGAGCGCCGGGAGCAATTGGCCGGATTTGTTTACAGTCCCTTCCGGGTCGGCGATCTCTTGGAGGGAATCTTCGGACAGGAGCAGCACCCCCGCGTCGATTTTCAAGTGTATGACGGCAAGCAGATCGCGCCGGAGAATCTGCTGTACGATTCGCGGCAGGCACGCGGCGCGGGCGGCGAGAGTTACCGGCCACGATTTACCGCGACAACGCAGATTGATGCCGCGGGGCGAACGTGGAGCCTCAACTTTGTGACGCGACCGGAATTTGAATTAACGTCGGCCAGAAGTTTTGCGCCCTACACATTGTTGGGCGGATTCTTGATCAGCCTCGTCTTATTCGTTCTCTCACACGCGCAGGCACGTGCGCAGACGGCAGCAGAGAGCGCGGCTCTCAGCTTGCGTGCGTCGGAGCGTGAAGTCCGGCGGCTCAACGAAACTCTCGAACAAAAAGTCAAAGAACGCACGGCGCAGATTGAAGAAGCGAACAAAGAATTGGAGTCGTTCTCTTATTCCGTCTCACATGATCTGCGCGCCCCGCTTCGGCACATCGGCGGTTTTGCCGATCTGCTCCAACGGCGGATCGCCGCGACGCTCGACGACAACAGCCAACGTCAATTGCAGATCATCTCCGACTCGGCCAAGCACGCCAGCACGCTCGTTGACGATCTCCTTGCCTTCTCGCGCATGGGCCGCGCCGAGATGCGCCACGACGCGATTGACATGAATCAACTGGTGCAAGAAGCGAAAGCCGACTTGCAGCTTGAGATCGACGGGCGCGACATCAACTGGCGGATTGATGAACTGCCCACCGCCGAAGCCGATCCGGCGATGCTTCGGCTGGTCTGGCGTAATTTGCTGGCGAACGCCGTCAAATACACGCGACCGAGCGCGCCCGCCGAGATCGCAGTCGGGAGCCGCGAGGACGAGCTCGAGACCATCTATTTCGTCCGCGACAACGGGGTTGGCTTTGACATGCGGTATGTTGATAAACTGTTCGGCGTCTTCCAACGTTTGCATAGCGCCGAAGAATTTGAAGGCACGGGGATCGGCCTCGCCAACGTCCGCCGCATCATTCACCGACACGGCGGGCGCGCATGGGCCGAAGGCGCTCCCGGCAGCGGCGCGACGTTTTATTTTTCATTACCGCAAAAGGCACGATAAGCAACTATGGTCGTAAACGTAAAGCGCATCCTCTTGGTTGAGGACAGCCCGTACGATGCCGAGTTGACCTTGACGGTGTTGGCCGAGCATCGCCTCGCCAACGAAGTGGACATCGCGCGCGACGGTGAAGAAGCGCTCGATTATCTCTATCGCCGGGGCCGTTTTCAGGAGCGCGAGAACAGTAATCCGACGGTAGTGCTGCTTGATCTGAAATTGCCCAAAGTGGACGGCCTCGAAGTGCTGGCGCAGATGAAATCCGATGCACAACTGCGGAAGATTCCGGTCGTCATGCTGACCTCTTCGCGCGAAGAGCGCGATCTCGTCCGCAGCTACGATCTCGGCGTCAACGCCTATGTCGTCAAGCCGGTTGACTTCAACGAGTTCGTCAACGCCCTCAAGGAAATCGGCCTCTTCTGGGCGGTCATCAACCAGCCGCCGCCGGAAAGCGCCACCGCGCAACCATGACACGAAGGAAGTCTGGAGTCTGGAGTCAAAAATCGTCCTTGACTTTAGACTCCAGACTTCAGACTTCTTAACGCAGTGAAGACTCTCAGCATTCTCCATCTCGAAGATAGTCCGCCCGATGCGGAACTGGTTCATGCGACGATGCTCGATGGCGGTATCGATTGCGTGATGCGGCGCGTGGAGACGCGCGCTGATTTTCAGGCGGCGGTGAAAGAAGGATGTTTTGATCTCACTCTCGCGGATCACTCGCTGCCTTCCTTCGACGGCATTTCCGCGCTGGCAATCTCACGGGAGCTTTGTCCTGACGTGCCGTTCATTTTCGTCTCCGGCGCGCTCGGCGAAGAGTTGGCGATTGAGACGCTCAAGAGCGGCGCGACCGACTACGTATTGAAGGAGCGGCTGGAACGATTGGTCCCCTCGGTGCGGCGCGCGTTGCGCGAAGCGGAAGAACGCGCGGAGCGGAAACAAATTGAGGAGGCATTGCGTGATAGTGAGGAGCACTTCCGCGCCGTCGCCGAAACCGCTGCGGATGCCGTCATCACGATTGACGAGTCAAGCGTCATTCAATTCATCAACGCAGCTGCCGAAAAAATCTTCGGCCACGCTGTCAGTGAAATGATCGGGCAAAGTCTGACGGCGCTCATGCCCGACTACCTGCGGCGCACGCACGAGGGCGCGCTCAGTAGGTATCTCGAAACGGGCCGCCGCCACATCTCTTGGGCGGCGGTCGGGTTGCCGGGCCTGCACAAGGACGGCCACGAAGTCCCGCTCGAAGTCTCTTTCGCTGAATTCGTCAAAGGAGGCCGGCGGTACTTCACGGGCATCGCGCGCGACATCACCGAACGCCGGCGCGCGGAGGAGGAACGCGAGCGTTTGTTAGCGCGCGAGCAAGAATTGCGTCAGCAAGCCGAGCAGGCGAACCGGCTCAAGGATGAATTTCTAGCTACCGTATCGCATGAGCTACGCACGCCGTTGACCTCGATTCTGGGTTGGGCGCAACTGCTCAACGCCGGGCGGCTCGACGAGCCCTCCGCCGCTCGCGCCATAGAGACTATTGCGCGTAACGCCCGCGCTCAAATGCAACTCATCGAAGACCTGCTCAACGTGTCGCGCATCATCACCGGCAAGCTCCGGCTTGATATGCGCCCGGTCGAACTGTTCCCCATCGTTGAAGCGGCCATCGACGCCGTGCGTCCGGCGGCTGACGCCAAAGCCATTGCTCTGCAAACGGCAATTGATCCGGCGGCGGGAGTGGTCTCCGGCGATCCCGACCGCTTGCAGCAGATCATCTGGAATCTGCTTTCCAATGCCATCAAGTTCACGCCCAAAGGCGGGCGTGTCGAAACGCGGCTCGAGCGCGTGTCTTCCCGCGTCCGCCTGACTGTGAGCGACACGGGCGCAGGGATCAGCCCAAAATTCCTACCGCACGTCTTCGACCGCTTCCGTCAAGCCGACAGCGCCACCACCAGAACGCACGGCGGCTTAGGTTTAGGCTTGGCGATTGTGCGCCACTTAACGGAACTGCACGGCGGAACGGTCAGCGCCGCGAGCGCCGGCGAGGGGCAAGGCTCAATCTTTACCGTCGAACTACCGTTGATGCCATTGCTGCCATCGCGGATTGAAGAGTATAGATCGTCTTCCACTCCGCAATCCGCAATCCGCAATCCGCAATCCGCAATTCTGAGGGGTCTCCGCGTCCTCATCATCGAGGATGAAGCAGACGCGCGCGCAATGTTGCGTGTGGCGCTTGAGCAGAGCGGGGCCAACGTGACGGCGGTCGCCTCGGCGGACGAAGCGTTGCGCGCGCTCGTACAAGTCAGACCGGACGTTGTGATCTCCGACATCGGGATGCCGGACGAAGACGGCTATGCCTTGATCCGCAAACTGCGCGCGCTGCCGCCAGAAGCCGGCGGACAGATTCCCGCCCTCGCGCTGACCGCCTACGCGAGAGATGAAGATCGGAGGCAAGCCCTCTCGGCAGGTTTTCAAATGCACCTGTCCAAGCCCGTTGAGCCGGACAAACTGATCGCAACTGTCGCGCGTCTCGCCGGACGGATGGAAACAGCCTGAATCGAGTTTGCGCTGTCGTGCAGCGCATGATCATCCGCTCTCAGGGCTGGATTCTAAATAATCGAGTAACTTGAAAAACACACGCGAACGCAATCAAATGCTCGTGCGCTTGCTGTTGCTGCCGACGATTTTTTTGACGGTCGCGCTGTTGGGCGGGCTGCGCGTGAGCGGCGCGACGGGCGCGTTTCAATTCGTCGCGCCGCCGCTCGTGACGCTGCTGCTGGCCGTGATGCTCATGCTGCTGTTCGTGCGTGGCGGCCTGATTGATCTCAGCCGCTGGCTCTCAAGCGAGCAGCCGGCGCTCGTGAACATTGCACACGCGCTCACGCTCATCGCACTTTTCTTCGCTTCCGCGCAAGCCTTCAACAGCGTGCTGCCTGAGCGCGGCTTGTTCCGTTGGCTGTTCGGATTCTTTTTCCTTTGGACGCTCTGGAATAATC
>JALZKK010000319.1 GCA_030859285.1 Acidobacteriota bacterium
TCTCAAAGTACGAGGTCACTGAAGCCTCAAGTTCTATGCCAGCCTGTACCTGTCTACTCCGGCCTGAGCTAAGTCTAGCCGGAGTTGGCCGCCACGAATAGCTCTGTCATATCATCTCAAGTGTCCCATTCGCGCATTCCTTCAATACTCATCCCCAAAATTACAGGAAAGCCGTAAATCGTCAATGGTGTATAGACTGTCTCCAAATTTCAACTTTTCTCTATCGATGATTGACGATTCACGAAACAAACGCGCTCCGGCCTAGAAGATTCTCACGCACGTAAGTGACCGTCTCGTGTAGCGTCTCTTGCGGATCGCGCGGCGAGAAGCCAAGTTCGTTCGCGGCCTTTGACGAATCGAGATACCAAAAGTAATCGGCCATCTCGATCTCTGTGGGTTGCACGGGCGGGGCGAGTTTCCAATGGCGGTAGAGCGTGTGAATCGCTTGCGCGCCATTAACCGCAAGGCGCGACGGTAGAGAAAGACGCGGCGCGCTGACTTTCGTGAGGCGTTCGAGGCGCGCGAAGAAATCCGCGAAAGTCCAATTGACCGTCCCGATGAGGTATCGTTCGCCGTGCCGCCCGCGCTCCATCGCGGCGCGCAAGACGGTTGCCGCGTCGCGCGCATCGACGAAGCTCAAGCCGCCTTGTGGCACGGCCATAATTTTGCGGGCGAGGAAATCGAGGATCACTTTCGTCGCGCTCAGACGCTCGTCGCCGGGGCCGAGCAGCAAACTCGGATTCACGATCACGAGTCGCCGATTCTTGCCGTTGAAATGTTCGAGTGCGACACGTTCTTGATAATACTTGCTCGCGTAGTAAGGCCAGCGCGAGATGATGTCGAGCGGCGGCGGCCAGCTTTCATCCGGTAATGCGTCGCCCGCTTCGGTGACGGCAATCGTGCCGCTCGTCGAGGTCAACACTAACGTCTTCACGCCCGCCGCGCTCGCCGCTTCACAGAGCAAGCGCGTGCCGTCCACATGCAGCGAGTACATCTGATGTGCATCGTCACGCTTGCGTGAGACGCGCCCGGCCAGATGATAAATGGCCGCGACATTCTCGACCGCGCGCTGCACATCTTCAGCCTTCGTCACCGAGCCAACAATGACTTCGACGCCCGCCTCTTCCAACCATGCTGGCGCGGAAGTCGCCAGCACGCGCAAGTTCATCTCGCCCGCTGCGACAAGCTGCCGCACGAGATGTGCGCCGAGAAACCCCGTCCCGCCCGTGACGAGCGTGACCGGACGCGCACGCTTCACCAGCGCCGCGCTTTTCGTCGCCGCTTTGGTTGTTGTCTTCGCCTTTGCTTTCGCCGGACTCTTCGTCGCTTGGCGTTTTTTAGTCGTCACCATAAAAGGCAATCACTGAGATCGCAGCCTAACCAGACGAGAGCCGCTTGAGCTGGGAGCGCGGACGTCTCGCCCGCCATGAGCGCATGGGGGCGAATAAAGGTTGCGTGATCATTTAACGCGCGAGTGTTCACGCATCTTCATTAGCTCGCCTGCGGCGAGCTTGGCGGGCGCGCGCGTCCGCGCTCCCAGCAACGTGCGAGTGTTCGACTTTTGGACGAGTGGTCATCGAGTCAGGTGACAAGATTTGAGTCACTTCAATCTGTTAATCTCCTGTCGCCGCGAATTGCTCGCCGCTAGTTGTGTTTTCGGCTTCGGCATGGGCCCCGCGTCGTTCCGCGCGCCAGCGTTGGCGGAGTGATTGAGCGTCGAAATGATTGCGCGAACCGTCGCGCAAATTTTCCACTTGATGGCGGACGTAGGCAGCGATCAAACGATAGGCTTCGGATTTCGACATCCCCTTCGTCAGTTCTTCCAACTCTTCAATCGAGATGAAGCGACCGAGCCGCGCGCCGACCTCGCGGCTCTTGAGCATGTTCGAGCCTTTCGGTAGCGCTTCGTATGTGCCGTGCAGACAGACGGGCAGGATACCAACGCGGGCGGTCAAGGCGAGGAAGCCGATCACGGGCTTGAAGTCCGCCATCTCGCCGGTGAGCGAGCGCGTGCCTTCGGGGAAGATCAGGGCGTTGTAGCCGCGTTCAAGAAATGACAGCGCGTGCCTGAGCGACTTGCGAAGCGAGCCGCTGCGCTCCATCGGGACCAGATTTGTAAAATTGTCCATGTAGGCGCGCTTGTACTTGTTGTCGAAGAAGTAGTCAGCCGCCGCCAGCGCGACCAAATCTTTGCCCGCCTCGCCGAGCGACATCTTGACCAGTCCCATGTCCAAATGCGAAGAGTGGTTCGCGGCGACGAGACAATTAGTGTGAGCGGGAATGTTCGTCTGGCCTTCGATCTTCGTGTGCAGAATTTTCTCGTAGAAGGCGCGCTGCAACACGTCAAGTCCGCGATTGCCCACCGTGCGGACGACAGAGGGAATGTGAATCTCCTCGTCTTCCTTGCGTTCGACGGCGGCGCGCGTGCGGCGGGCTTCCTCCTTCTCGGCGCGAGACGGTTGCCGAATGATGACGCTCGCCAGTTCGCGCAAGTCGCGCACTTCCGTCAGCGTGTCGGGCGATTTCAGAGCGCCGCCCGCCGCTTCGATAGCGGTGGCGAGTTCGACATACATCAAACTGTCGAAGCCGAGATCGTTCAAGCGCGAATCCAAAGTGACTTCGGCGCGCGGGCGATTAGCGACTTGCGCCACGAGGTCGATGAGCCATTGCGCGCCCTTCGTCTCGCCGACATGTTCCGGCGCGCCCGCCAGCGAACGCAGATTTTGTTCGAGCGCTTGCATCAGCCGGACGACTTCGCGCCGCTTCACTTTGCGCGTCGCCGTGCGCGGCAATTCGTCGTCGGAAAAATGCAAGACTTTCACGCGCTTGAAGAAAGGCAATGTCGAAGACACGTCCTTGAAATGCTCTTCAACTTTGCGGCGCACTTCATCGCGCGCGAGTGCGATGTCGTGATCGTAATCAGGCACGGCCATGCACGCGACTTTTTCACCAATCCCGTCCGGCAAGCCGACGACGCTCAATTCTTTGATGAACGCGGACGTGCTGTAAAGGTCTTCGATTTCGTCGGGGTAAATGTTTTTGCCGTTGGAATCAATGATGACTTCTTTCGAGCGTCCGACG
>JALZKK010000387.1 GCA_030859285.1 Acidobacteriota bacterium
TTAGTCTCCTTTACGCGGTCACAGCCGCAGCGAGTCGATCCAGCCTCTGACCTATCTACTCCAGCTACTCGTTGCCTTGTAGCCAGAGTTTACCGCCGCATCACCTCATCATGCCGTCTCCTTTCAGGCTTCGCCTTTCAGTTCGTTCTCCTCCCGCTGCGCGATCTCTTCGTAGGGCAGGATGCTGCGCGGGTTCGTCACGCAGGTGATCTGCGGGCGGGCGAGGTAATACGAGAGCGATTCGAGGGAGATGGTCAGATCAACCGTCTTCACTTTCACGCCGAGGCGCGCGTGCAGGCGAACGGGCGCGAAGTTGAGGACGGCTTTGACGCCTGCCGACATCACTTGATTGAGGGCGCGTTGCGCGACGCGCGCGGGGACGGCGATGACGGCGACATCGATGCCTTCTTCGCGGACGACGCGCGCGATTTTTCGCACGTCTTGGACTTTGATCCCGGCGTGGCCGATGCGCTGGCCGATCTTCGCGCGGTCGTTGTCAAAGAGCGCGACGACGGTGAAATTCGAGGCCGTGAAGCCGTTGTAATTGGCGAGCGCCGTCCCCAAGTTCCCTGCGCCGACGATGCCGACGCGATGCGCGTTATCGAGGCCGAGAATCTTCGTGATGTGCTGGCGCAATTCTTCGACAAAGTAGCCGACGCCGCGCACGCCGAACTCGCCAAAGTGCGCGAGGTCTTTCCTAATCTGCGCCGAATTCAAGTTGAATTGATCAGCCAGCGCCTGCGAAGAGATCGTCTTGATCCCTGCGTCAGCCAGCAGATTCAGGCAGCGCAGATAGACGCTCAAGCGATTCGTCGTCAGCTCTGAAATTTTCTCCGACTTCATCGAGGCTTCACACTTCCTTGCGTCGACAGTATAACGCGGACGCGGAATGGGTGTCAGGTGTTGGTCAAGGGTTTGACACTCAATTGTTCACCTAACGCGGAAGTTCTGCCACTCGAACAGAACTTCAACTGCCCGTGCGTTGCCGAAGCTCGCGGACTTAAACTACTATGCCGTGACGAATCAAGGCAGACGGTGACGGGAGAAAAAGGACATTTTTCCCGACACCCGACACCTGACACCTGAACCATGATTGCACACTTAACCGGCACTTTACTCGCGAAGCAGGCCACGAGCGTGATCCTCGATGTTGGCGGCATCGGCTACGAAGTGACGATTCCCGTCTCGACCTTCTACGACATGGGAGAGACCGGCAGTCAAGTCTCGCTCCGCATTTACACGCATGTCCGCGAGGATGCACTGCAACTCTTCGGCTTCCGCACGGCGCGTGAGCGCGAGTTATTCACGCTGCTCATCTCCGTCACCGGCATCGGTCCCAAGTCCGGCATCGCCATGCTCTCAGGGATGAGCGCCGACGAGATCATCACCGCGATCCGCACCAACAATCTCGCGCGCTTGACGGCGATTCCCGGCGTCGGCAAGAAAACGGCAGAGCGGCTCGTGATCGAACTACGCGACAAGATGGCCGCGCTCTCTTCGCCTGCCCTCGAAGAGCAACTCGCCGCCCAAACGCCCGGCGCGGCGGCGGCGGCGACTGAAGATTCGCTGCGCGAAGACGCGCTCTCGGCCTTGACGAATCTCGGCTACCAACGCGCGGCGGCGGAGAGGAGCATCAATCAAGCGCTGCAAGAGGGTGGCGATTTGTCCGTCGAGTTGCTGCTGCGCCGCAGTCTGCGTTCACTGTCAAAGGGCTAGGGCTTATGTTCATCTCAAACGAAACTCATGCCTGATCAACTTGAACCAATCAGCATTCGCGAGCGGAGCGTGATGGACGAAGAGCAACAATTCGAGTTGTCTTTGCGACCGACCCGCTTGGCCGAGTATATCGGGCAGCGCAAGGCGACGGAGAATTTACGCATTTTCATCCGCGCCGCGTTGGGAAGGCGCGAGGCGCTCGATCATGTTTTGTTGACGGGGCCGCCGGGCTTGGGCAAGACGACGCTCGCCAATATCGTAGCGAATGAGATGAACGCGGAGTTGCGTTCGACCTCCGGACCGGTGATTGAAAAGTCCGGCGATCTGGCTGCGCTGTTGACGAACTTGCAAGAAGGCGACGTGCTGTTTATCGACGAGATTCACCGGCTCAATCCGGCTATCGAGGAAGTCTTATATCCGGCGATGGAGGATTACCAACTTGATCTGATGATCGGGCAAGGCACGGCGGCGCGCTCGATCAAGTTGGACTTGCCGAAGTTCACGCTCGTCGGCGCGACGACGCGCGCGGGCTTGATTACCGCGCCGTTGCGCGGGCGTTTCGGCATCGTCTTCCATCTGGATTTTTACAAACAAGAAGAGTTGGAATTGATCGTGCGCCGCTCGGCGGAGATCGTCGGGACGGTGATCGATGAGGGCGGGGCCAAAGAAATCGCGCGGCGGGCGCGCGGGACGCCGCGGATCGCCAATCGTCTGCTGCGTCGCGTGCGCGATTACGCCGAAGTCGAATACGAAGGGCGCATCACGCAGGCGGTGGCGAGCGACGCGCTCAACCGGATGGAAGTTGACACGTTCGGCTTGGACGAGATCGACCGCAAGCTGCTCCTAACGATCATCGAAAAGTTCGGCGGCGGCCCGGTCGGGTTGGGAACGATCTCGGCTTCGATTCACGAAGAGAAAGATTCCATCGAAGAGATCATCGAGCCGTATCTGATCCAGATCGGCTTCTTGAACCGCACGCCGCGCGGACGCATGGCGACGCGCTTAGCTTATGAACATTTCGGCCTCACGCCCGGCTCAACGCCGCCGGGACTGTTCGGGTGAGACCACAAGAGAGTTTCACGCAAAGGCGCAAAGAACGCAAAGAAAACTCGACGGCTGCTCTTTGCGTTCTTTGCGCCTTT
>JALZKK010000397.1 GCA_030859285.1 Acidobacteriota bacterium
GCTCATGGACGTTCGCTGTGACGCGCTCCATCTCGGTCATGTAGCACGTTTGCAGATCGTCTAAGCGGGCGCGAATCTGTTCGTGCGTGAAGCCTTCATCGCGCAGAGCCTCGGCCACGATCTGCAAATCGGTCATACCGGAGACGGTCATCTCATGCAGCCGCCCCGCCGTCCCAAAGACGCTCTCCAACACCGGCACAGTGTAATCCTTGAACGCGCCCGAACGCGCCGAACGCACCAACGTCCCATCGATGTCCCACAGCAACACGCGTAACTCTTCCGGCGCGACACGCTCTTGAATTGAATGATTGCTCATAAAAAAGAGAGGAGAGGGTAGAGGATAGAGGGTAGAGGGTAGTAAAAAACCCGTAGCAGTCTATCTTTCACTGACCTCTATCCTCTACCCTCTCCCTTCTATTCTACTACTATCAAAATGTCGCCCGCGTTGACGGTTTGACCTGCTATCGCGTGAAGTTCGATGACGGTCCCGCTCTTTGGGGCCTTCAACTCGTTTTGCATCTTCATCGCTTCGACGACGAGCAGCGCATCGCCCGCTGCGACTTGCGCGCCCATCTCGACCAGCACGCGCACCACTTTGCCCGGCATCGACGCCAAGACGCGCCCGCTCGCCTGAGCGCCCGCGCTCGCCGAATGGCGCAGCCGCTTCGGATCGAAGAGCGTGATTTGGTAAAGCTGCTGTCCGACCTGAACTTCCACCGGGCCATCCGCAGATTGCGCGCCGCCGACGCGACACTCGAACACGCGCCCTTCATCGGAGAGCAACAGATAGCTACCCGCCTCCGTTTCTCTCGCCTCCAACTCATAACCCCGCCCATCAATCTCTGCTGTCACACGCGCGCCCTCGCTCCGCAAGTTCAGCGAATGTTCTGTGCCGTCAATTTCTGCGGTGAGTTTCATGTTTCGCTTGAACTGAGATGTGAAATCTCACATCTCAAATTTGAAATTGAATTGGATAGCCACTTGCTGCAATGTATCTGCTCAACGCTTTTCAAAACAGATCGCGCGTGTGCTGCTGCGCGATGCGCCCGCTGATGCGCCACTGACTGACTGGCGGCTGGCTTGTTTCATTGCTGGTAGCCGCCCGGTTCTGCTGTGCGTGCGCGAGAGCGGCAGCGATGATTGCCATGTCGCGGCGGGCAACTTCATCTCGATCAGTTTCATTTTCATCTGTCGCTTTGCGCGCCGGCTCGCGGCGTTCGTTGAAGCGTGCGATGAAGCCGGTATCGAGTTGGCCGGCTAAAAACTCTGCGTCGCGCATGATCTCGCGGAAGAAGGGAAG
This sequence comes from Acidobacteriota bacterium, assembly GCA_030859285.1. GTDB lineage: Bacteria > Acidobacteriota > Blastocatellia > Pyrinomonadales > Pyrinomonadaceae > JACCRA01. The sequence continues at coordinate 1,301 of JALZKK010000397.1, forward strand.
CGTTGTCTTGATGCCGCCGACGGCGTATTCGTCGAGCGCGCGGCGCATTCGTTCAATCGCTTCGCGGCGCGTGCGGCCCCACGTAGCGAGCTTTGAGATCAGCGGGTCGTAGTGGATCGAGACTTCCGCGCCCGCATACACGCCGCCATCGTCGCGGACGTGGGGGCCAGCGGGCAATCGCAAGTTGGTGATCCGACCGGGCGACGGCATGAAATTTTGCTCCGGGTCTTCGGCATAGACGCGGCACTCGACGGCGTGGCCGTGCCATTGAAGATCTTCTTGCGTGAAAGAGAGTAGCGCGCCCGCCGCGACCGTGATCTGCTCGCGGACGAGATCGATCCCTGTGACCATCTCCGTCACGGGATGCTCGACTTGCAAGCGAGTATTCATCTCTAGGAAATAAAATTCGCGCGTCACGTCAGAGACGAGAAATTCAATCGTGCCTGCGCCGACGTAATTCGCCGCCCGCGCGATCTCAACTGCCGCCGCGCCCATTCGCTCGCGCAAATTCGCGTCCTCAATCGGCGAAGGACATTCCTCGATCACTTTTTGATGCCGTCGTTGGATCGAGCATTCGCGCTCGCCCAAGTGGACGACGTTGCCGTGTGTGTCGGCGAAGATTTGAATCTCGATGTGGCGCGGTCGTTCAATAGCTTTTTCGAGATAGACCGACGCATCGCCGAAGGCTGCGAGCGCTTCGGATTGTGCGTTGGCGAAAGCCGAGTCGATCTCATCCGCGCTCGCGACGAGACGCATCCCCTTGCCACCGCCGCCCGCCACCGCCTTGAGCATCACGGGATAGCCGAACTGCGCCGCTGTCTCACGCGCTTCTTCAATGGTAGCGAGCGGCTCGGTCGTTCCCGGCACGACCGGCGCACCGGCGGCGATAGCGGCTCGCCGCGCACTCGTCTTCGATCCCATCAACTCCATTGCGGCGGCTGGGGGACCAATCAAAGTCAGCCCGGCTTCCGCCACCGTCCGCGCGAAGTCCGCGTTCTCGGCCAGAAAGCCATAGCCGGGATGAATCGCCGTTGCGCCGCTTTGCCGCGCGACTTCAATGATCTTTTCGCCGCGCAAGTAACTCTCGCTCGAAGGCGGGGGACCAATCAAGAAAGCCTCGTCCGCAAAACGCACATGTAGCGCCGCCGCATCTGCCTCCGAATAGACCGCGATTGTCTCGATGTCTAACTCGCGGCACGCGCGCATAATCCGCACGGCGATCTCTCCGCGATTGGCGATCAGGATTTTACGAAACATGAAGCAGTTTTCAGTTTTGAGTTTTCAGTTTTTAATAAAAGGCGGTTAGCGAACGAGAGTAGTTCTATCATACATCGGCGAATCGCTGATAACTCAAAATTGAAAACTGAAAACTGTTCAAACGACAATGGAATTAGTCGGCTGGCGGGGATCGACGCGGAGGGTGATGCGGGAGCCGGGGGCAAAGTCGCTCAGTCGGAGGCGTTGTTCGTCGTCGAGGGCTTGCGAGGATTCGTATTCAGCGCCACCGATCTCGTAGTGGTAAAAAATGTGTGTGACAGCGCCGGTCTCGTCAGTGCCGACATCGAAGATTGACCCTTCGGCGATGCGGCCTGTGCGGAGCAGTCGAGCCTTGCGCGCAGTTGCGGTGTCTTCCTGATGCCGACGGAAAAGATTGAAGATGCCCATAGCTTGCCGGCGCGCGGAAAGTTATGGCGCGATATTGTTGGCGGTGGTCGGACGCAGCGTGTTGCGTAATGCCGGTGGCGCGTTCGGCATGATGATGCCATCTTTCAAGGTGATGTCATCCTCCGTGCCAAGTTTTTTGTCCGCGCCGGGCAAGACTAATTTGTAGTTAGTGAACGACAGTCCTTCGGGCGACACGTTGTCGATTTGGTCGCGCGACGAGATGAGTTGCGTCTTGACGGCGGAACCGCGCCGCCCGCGCGGCTTGGCGTTGGCTTTGGGGATTGCCGCAATCGCGGCTTCCGGCTCATACCTGCCGGACTCCATTAACGCCGCCACTCGCGCCACCGAACCGTCACGATCAGGGAGTTTGTCTAAATCTTCAGCCGCTCCCGGCAGAGAGGCAAACTGCGTTTGATACTCAAGCAGCACTTGGCTGACTTCGTAACCGACGACGTTCTTCGCAGCCTGCGCGGCCAATTCGCGCTGGTGCAGCCGCGCCGGAACCGTCACGCCGATCAGTGCGGTGATGCCGACGGCGACGACTGTGGACATCACGAAGCCTGCGCGCGCCATTCGCAGTCCGGCAAAACGCGCCGGCTCGCGCGCAACTTTCAAGCACACGCGCCGGCCCGCCCACAAAGCGGCGAGCGAGAGCGGCAATGCCAACCACTTCAAACGCCAAGCCGCTGTCTCCGCTGCCGCGACGACGTTCCAGAACTCCAGCGAAAACGGCTGTCGCTCAAACAACGCCGCGACAGCGCCGCCGAGCAAAGCGATGAGCAACACCGCGCCGCCCATGCCGACGGCCAGCGCGCGCCCGTAAGACGGCAGCACGAAATCGGGCTGGGCCAGCGGGGGACCAACGGCGAACGCGCCACAATCTCGACAACTTTCAACGCGCAGGTCCACAGTAATTTTAGCGCCGCAGCAGGGGCAGATGTTCAAGGAGTATGACCTCAAAAGTTTAGTTAGACCTTGCTTGAAAAGCGCCATTGTCGCGCCTCATTCAGCGCGACGCCGGAAACTCACCGGCGATCTTCGGCACGTTACGCCGTTCGGCGTTTGCCGTAGCGTCGGCGGCCTCAACTGTTTGCCCTTCGAGGCTGCCACCGATACACGGAGAGTTAGATGCTGCTTTGGCGCTAGCCGTCGCCATGTCCGCGCGCCAAACTTCGCGCCACGTGTGATACATCCGGTGCGCGAACGTCCAATATGAGCCGACGGCCAAGACCCATAGGACAGCGGGCATCCGGTTCGCGAAAAAGTTGGTCGAGCCGGGATGCGTCGAGAGCGCGCCGATGATTAACAGCACCACCCGCTCGGGGCGGCGCAAAAAACCAACGTCGCACTTCGGAATCAAACTCTCAGCCCGCGCGCTCGTGTAACTGACCAAGACCGATCCCATCAGCCCGGCTCCGGCGAGAAAGACGTTGAGCGTCGAGTGAAATTCAGTGTCGCGCGCGTAAAAGACCATCAAGCCGACGAAGGCCACCATATCCGAGAGGCGGTCGAGCGACGAATCGAGGAAGCCGCCGAAGCGCGTCACGCGGCCTGAGAGTCGCGCTACTTGCCCATCGAGCATGTCAAACAAATTGGCGACGATCAGAACAATGCCGGCCCAGAAAAAATAACCGAAGCCGAAGAGCAATCCCGACAAGACGTTGATCGAGACGCCGATGACGGTCAGCACATTCGGGTTAATGCGCCCCTGCGCCAAGCCGCGCACCATCGCGTTGATAATCCGCTGCGCGCCGCGCCCGATACTTGCCCCGAACAACGCTTTGTGACCTCTTTCGTTTGCGCCAACAAGACAAACAAATCTCGCCGATTGCCCACAAAATAAACACTGCATCATAGGGACGCGCCGAAGAGGTTGTCAAGAAACTGTGAGAGCGCCACCGCGACA
>JALZKK010000407.1 GCA_030859285.1 Acidobacteriota bacterium
CCACCGGAAGAGATTACTTATCACGCCGTCGAGAAGGATGGGCATGTGACGGCGATCTGGGAGATGCAAGGGCGCAAACACCTCCGTACCATCGACCCGCGCTCGCGGCAGGGACAGGAAATTCTCCGCCTCTACACCGCAGAGCATCATGAGTAGTAATGAGTGACAAGTGACGGGTGACGAGCAAAACCAAATGAATTATCGGAACACCGCGCGCGTCCGTATCTCACTCTCGTTGTTCGTCGCGTGTCTCATCAGCACGGCGTTCGCCAGCGCGTGTGCGGGCGGGAGCGACGCGGCGAACGGGCAAACGAAAAGCGAGCAGACGAACAACCAAACCAAGCAAACGACGCCGACGCCACAGGCGAACGCCGCCGGGCGCGCGGGCCATGAACTGTTGACGGGCGAAGCGGCGAAGGGCGATTGGACGACGGACGCGCCGGGCGTGCGCCGCAAGTTGACGCCCGCCGATTTGCCCGCGCCGTATGCGACTGAATCGGTGCGTAACCAACCGCGCGAAGTCGCGCCACCGCAAGGCGCGCTGCCGCAAGTCCCGGCTGGTTTCCGCGTCGAGAAGTTCGCGGATAAGCTGACGAACCCGCGCATGATCCGCACCGCGCCGAACGGCGATCTCTTCGTCTCGGAATCAGAGGCGAATCGCGTCCGCGTGTTGCGCGATGCAAACGGCGACGGTAAGCCTGAGGCCAGCGAAGTTTTCGCCGCCGGCTTGAATCAGCCGTTCGGCATCGCGTTCTACCCCGTCGGAGCGAACCCGCAATATGTCTATGTGGCGAACACAGGCTCGGTCGTGCGTTTTCCGTACCGGAACGGCGACACGAAGGCGCGCGGCGCGAGCGAGATGATCGTCTCGAACATCTCCGGCGGCGGCCGGCTCGAAGGCGGCGGGCATTGGACGCGCGACATCGTCTTCTCGAAAGATGGATCGAAGATGTACGTCTCGGTCGGCTCGCGCTCAAACGTCTCGGACGACGACGCGGAAGCACGTCGCGCACGCATCTTCGAGTACACGCCCGACGGCAAGAACGAGCGCGTCTATGCGTGGGGCATTCGCAACCCGGTCGGTCTGGGGATTCATCCCGTGACCGGCGCGTTGTGGACTTCCGTCAACGAGCGCGACGGGCTTGGCGATCATCTACCGCCAGACTACGTGACGCGCGTCGAGGAGGGCGGTTTCTACGGCTGGCCTTGGTACTACATCGGCGCGAATCAAGACCCGCGTCACGAGGGGAAGCGTCCCGACTTGAAAGACAAGGTGATCGTGCCGGACGTGTTAATTCAATCGCACACCGCATCGCTCGGCATGACTTTCTACACGGGCGAGCAGTTTCCGCCTGAATACCGCAATCTCCCTTTCGCCGCGCAGCACGGTTCGTGGAATCGTGCGCGGCGCACCGGCTATAAAGTGATCTACCTACCGATGCGGGACGGGCGCGCGACCGGCGAGTACGTGGACTTTATGACCGGCTTCGTCACGCCAGACGGCGATGTGTGGGGGCGTCCGGTGGCGGTGGCGACGGGGCGCGACGGCGCGCTGTTGGTCACGGATGACACGGGCAATGTCGTCTGGCGCGTGTCCTATATGGGCGGGAAGTAAATCTCATCGGACTTGAAGGAACTTGAGCCACGAATTGGCACAAATATGCACGAAGGAAAAAGAGTAACGACGGCACAGCAGATGACCGCGCGCACTCTCTCCATTTAGAGCAGCCTCATTCCTGTGCATCTGTGATCACTCATGGCTTCATCTTTTTCCTGACAACTCTAACTGGTCACTGTATTGATCGGCTCGCCCCTCACGAATGCTTCCAAGTTATCTACCAATTGATCTGCGAGAGTTTGCATGGCTTGATCGCTGGCCCAAGCGTTGTGCGGCGTGACGATTAAATTCGGCAGATCGAGGTCGAGCAGCGGATTGCCATCGCGCGGCGGTTCGTGTTCCAGCACGTCGATACCTGCGCCGGCGATGCGGCCTGCTGTCAACGCTTCGATTAAAGCCGTCTCGTCCACAATGCCGCCGCGCGCGGCGTTGATCAGGATCGCCGAAGGCTTCATCTGTTCAAACTCTGCCGCGCCGATCAATTGGCGCGTCTCCGGCACGAGCGGCGCGTGTAGTGTAATCACGTCGCTCGCGCGCAAGACTTCCGCGAACGGCGTGCGCCCGCCGCGCGCTTGCGCCGCGCCTTTGTATTCGCTGATTAAAATTTTCATGCCGAAAGCGTAGGTCAGTTTTTCGACCGCTTGGCCGAGCGCGCCGTAACCAATAATGCCGAGCGTCACACCGTGCAGATCGCGGATCGGATGATTCATCAAACAGAACTGTGTGGCCTGTTGCCACGCTCCGCCGCGCACGTCCGCGCGATAGGCGAGCAAGTTGCGGCGCAGCGCGAGCATCAACATCAGCGCGTGTTCCGGCACAGCATGAACCGCATAGCCGCGCACGTTCGAGACGGTGATGCCGCGCCGCTCGCAGCTTTCCAGATCGATCATGTTGTAGCCGGTAGCCGCGACCGCAATGAATTTCAGCGCGGGCAACTGCGCGAGTTCCGCTTCGCCGAGCGATAATTTGTTCATGATCGCGATGGTCGCGCCGCGCAAACGCTCGACCACTTGCTCCTGCGCGGTCTGCGCGTAGTCCTGCCACTCGTGCGGAAACTCTGGCCGCCGGACATTGGCCTTCAGCGCGTCGCGCTCTAGGAAGACGATTCGTTCCATAAAAAGCAAGGATGAAGGATGAGGGATGAAGGCGGAAGAAAGAGTTTTATAGATCCGTCTTCATCCCTCATCCTTGCCTTAAAAGTTGCGTTGAGACGAAGCCCCACAGGATGAGGGCGAAGCCGCCGATCTCACCGGCGATGAGGGCATACATAAACCATGTCGTGGTGAAGTTGCGTTCGCGGAAAAGATTTTCGGTGTCGTCTTTGAAGCCGTGCGCGGCGTAGCCCGTGATTGTCAGGGCGAAGAACGCGAGCGGGACGGCGGCGGAGATGAGCTGCACCGTTTCCGAGTACGGATTGAACTCCAACAACTTCGCCATCACGAGCGCCGCGAAGCTATACATAAACGCCGCCCGGTGCGCGATGTCGATATAGACCGGCGCGCGATGCTGCGGACTCTCCATGATGCGCCGGTATTTCACGACGCCCAATAACATCCCGCCGAGCAGGAAGACGCCGGAAGCAGCAAGACTGATTTTGACGGCGAGACTCATTCGATTTGATAAAAGCAATTGGACACGAAGCGCACGAAGATTAACACAGAATAAGGTCGAATACTTTTTTGCTTCCCTTCGTGCGCTCCGTGTCCTTCGTGATTGATTTGTCCACAATGGTTCAGCGCAGGAAGGGGACCAACAGCCTGACCATTGCGACGATGACGATAACGCCGACGATGTCTAACAGAATGCCGTAGCGGATCATGCTTTTGAGCGGGACGTAGCCTGAGCCATAAACGATAGCGTTGCAGGGCGTCGAGACCGGAAGCATGAAGCCGAGGCTTGCGCCCATCGTCGCGCCGAGGGCGGGTTCGAGCGGGTCGGCTCCGGCGGCGCGGGCGATGGCGATCACGACGGGAACGACCATGTTGGCCGAAGCCGTGTTCGAGGTCGCTTCGGAAGTGAGCGTCGCTACTAAAGTTGAAGCGAACAAGAGTCCCAACCCGCCGCTGATCGGCAAGTATCCAGTGAGACCGCGCCCGACTGCTTCAGCCAGTCCCGTCTGAAATGACAGCACGCCCAAAGCGAAGCCGCCGCCGTAGAGCAGCACGACGCCCCAATCGATCTTGACCGCTTCTTCCCAAGTTATCGCACGCTCGCCCTTCGCGTTGCCCGGCAGCAGAAACAAAAGCAGCGCGCCCGCGACTGCCGCCACCGCTTCGGGCAAACTCCGGTTGATGCTCTGGTACGCCGCGCTTTGGTCCCCTGCGACGAGCGCGATGAAGCCCGGAATGATCCAGAGCGAGACTGTCACGAGAAATGCGGCGAGCGTTGATTTCTGCCCGCGCGTCCACCTGCCCAAACGCGCTTTCTCGCGCACGAGCATTTCGCGGCTGCCTGCGATTTCGCGGACACCGGCGGGGCAGAGTCTTCCGAGATAAAACGAGAGCCACAGATACAACACGACCACGACCGGCACGCCGATCATCGCCCACTTGAAAAAGGGAAATTCGACGCCGAGCAGTTGGCGGATAAAGCCGAGTCCGATCACGTTGGGCGGCGTGCCGATGGGCGTGGCGAGTCCGCCGATGGAGGCGGCGAAGGCAGTCATCAGCATCAACCCTGTCGCATAACGGCGGTTGATGGGGCTGCCGCCCTCGCGTTCGTTATCGAAGAGGAAGGCGAGAATTGCCATCCCGATGGCGAACATCATGGCGGTCGTCGCCGTGTTGGAAATCCACGCCGAGATGAAGGCTGTCACTGCGCCAAAGGCGAACATGATGCGCGTCGGACGCGCGCCGACCCAATTGATCGACAGCACACCGAACGCCAAACGCCGATCCAAA
>JALZKK010000017.1 GCA_030859285.1 Acidobacteriota bacterium
CTATCTACGACTTGAACGAGTAGCTTTCCTAAGACGTTTGATAGTTGTCATTTCACGATCAGTTCGTGAGCTATAGTTCGAGTTGCGCGTGTGCGCTTTCCTTCTCCGGTTTCCTCGTGCCGGAGACGCACTCGAAAAGCCTTCAAAGGTTTTCCGTCTATGCTGAAAGTTCTCCGCTCGTTGGTTCCACGCGCGCGCGCCGACTCCGCCGCCCACACGGAGCAGCGGCAGGCGCAGGCCGGCAGCGCCGCGCAGCAGTATGGACTACTGCGCGAAAGCGATCAGACTTTAACGGCGGTCTTCATGGCTTCGCCGCTCGCCATCGTGACGCTCGATCCAACCGGGGTGGTCAGGATGTGGAATCCCGCTGCCGAGCGGATCTATGGCTGGAGCGCGGCGGAAGTGATCGGGCAACCATTGCCCACCGTGCCACCGGAATTGCGTGAAGAGATGGAATGCAACCACCGGGAGGCGACAGAGGGACGAACGTTCACGAATCTCGAAACGGTGCGGCTCCGCAAGGATGGCACGCGCTTCGACGCCAGCATCTCGACCGCGCCGCTGCTCGACGCCGACGGAAACCTGATCGCCGTCGTTGCGCTCGTCGCCGACATCACCGAGCGCAAGCGCACCGAGCGGGCGCTGAAGGAGAGCGAAGAGCGTTACCGCGCCTTCCTCGAACAGAGCGCTGAACCGATCTGGCGTTTCGAGTTTGACCCGCCGATCTCCATTGACCTTTCCGAAGACGAACAACTTGAACAATTTTACCGTGCCGGCCATCTCGCCGAATGTAACGATGTGTTAGCGCGGATGTACGGTTTCTCGGAGGCGAGCGAGATCGAGGGCGTGCAACTCGGTGACTTGCTGCCGCGCACCGAGAAAAACGTCGAGTTCTTGCGCGCCTTCATCCGCGCGGGCTACCGCGTCGCCGATGTAGAGTCGGAAGAGATCGACCGCACCGGACGGAAGAGGAGTTTTCTCAACAACCTCGTCGGCATGGTCGAAGGCGGGCGGCTGCTACGTGTGTGGGGAACACAGCGCGACACGACGGAGCGCAAAGAGCGCGAAGAAGCGCAACAGTTCCTCTCGAATGCGGCGACGATGCTCGCCTCTTCGCTCGACTTTGAGCGGACGCTGGAGCGCGTCGCCCATCTCGCCGTGCCGTACATGGCCGACTATTGTTTGATCGATATGCTCGACGAGCCGGATGCTGCCGCGCCCGACGCGACGGCGGCGGTGCGAAGGATGGCCGTCGTGCATTCCGATCCGGCCCGCGCCGCCGCGTGGCGCGAGATGCAGCACCGCTTTCCCCTCGATCTCAATTCGCAGCGTTTGATCTCCAGAGTTTTACGGACGGGGCAGGCGGAGTTGCGCGCGGAGTTGGACGACGCCGCGCTCGACGCCTTGCCGTCGCCGCGCGAACAGATCCAGTTGTACAAAGAGTTCAGACTCTGTTCGATCATCTGCGTGCCATTGTTAGCGCGCGGGCGGATCACGGGCGCGCTGACGTTTATCACCGCCGAGTCGCGTCGCCACTACACGCCGCAAGACTTGGCGCTGGCGCAAGACCTCGCGTATCGCGCCGCGCAGGCAATCGACAACGCGCGTCTTTATCTGAACGCGCAGGAAGTTAATCGTATCAAAGACGAATTTCTCGCCACGCTCTCGCATGAACTGCGGACGCCGCTGACGCCGATCATCGGTTGGCTGCATATGATCGGCAGCAACGCGCTCTCCGCCGCAGATGTCGCGCACGGTTTGTCGATCATCGGCAAGAACGCGCAATCGCTCGCCCGCCTGATCAACGATCTGCTCGACATGTCGGCGATCCTCATCGGCAAGATGCGGATCGAGCGCAGGCCCGTCGCGCTGCCAGACGCGCTCGCCGAGGCGATTGAGGCGATTCGGCCCGCCGCCGCACTGCGCGGCATCAAGCTCGAACTGGATGTGTGCGTGGCAGCGGACGGCGAGGAACCCATCGTCGCCGGCGACCGCACGCGACTGGTGCAAGTTTTCTGGAATCTGTTGTCGAACGCCGTCAAATTTTCCGGTGATGGTGCGACGGTGCGAGTTAGTTGTGAAGTGGCGGCGGAGAGCGCGATGGTGCGCGTGGTGGATGAAGGCTTCGGCATCGCGCCGGATTTTTTGCCGCGCGTCTTCGACCGCTTCCGGCAGGCCGACAGTTCGACAACGCGCCCCTACGGTGGCATGGGAATCGGATTGGCGCTGGTCAAGAGTTTCATCGAAGCGCACGGCGGCACAGTGTGGGCCGAGAGCGAAGGCACAGGGCGCGGCAGCCGCTTCATCGTGCAACTTCCACGATTGCGGATTGCGGAGAGCGAAATACGGATTGAAGACACGGCAGACAACTCGACGAATGCCAACGCAGCAGTTGGAGCGCGAATGGAGAAAATCCCTTCCGGGCAATCCGCAATCCGCAATCCGCAATCCGCAATCGAAGAATCCGCAATCGGCAGTGTGTTGGTCATCGAAGACGCCTCCGACACTTTGGAATTGTTGCGTATCTTCTTCGAGGCGCAAGGTTATCGCGTGACCACGTGCGAGTCTGGGGCAGACGCCCTGAGCGTTGCCGCTGCCGGTACGCGCTTTGATATCATCGTCTCCGACATTGGTCTCCCCAACACAGACGGATACGACTTGCTCCAACAACTGCGGCGCGATTATCCGCACCTGCACGACGTTCCGGCGTTGGCGCTGACAGGCTATGCAGCGGAGCAGGATGTTGCGACAGCTTTGCGGGCCGGTTATGCCGCGCACCTCGCCAAGCCGGTCGTTCCATCAGAGCTGGCCGGGACGGTTAAGCGTCTGCTCGACGCGCGGCAAACAATGAAGGAGTGACTAACGGAAGGCTCTGTCCCTTAAAAGACATTTTGCCGAACTGCGCTGTGGAGGTACACTGTCATCCCGACTAATACACTTGCCACTTTTATATCAATTCAGAAAGAAGGTTAGCCCAAATGACAGCCAGCCCGATGACCACGCAGCCCAACAGCGCCTTCCGCCCAATAAACTTTTTCAGCCGCTTGGCGGTCGGCGAAGAACAAACATCGAACAAAGTTCAACCGCACATCGACAAGATGGCGGCGACGATCAAGCAAAAACCTCGTGCGTTGGTGGTGGACGACGCGCCCGACGTGACCGAGATGCTGGCGATCATGTTGCAGTATGCAGGCTATGAAGTCGTCACCGTTTTCTCCGCCCCGCAAGCATTAGAGGCCGCGCGCCGTGATCATTTCGACGTGCTGATCTCCGACATCGGAATGCCGGGCATGAATGGCTATGAACTGGCCGAAGCATTGCGCGGAACACCCGACTATCAAGCGACCCCGATGATCGCCGTCACCGGCTTTACGCTCTACGACGACCGCGACCGGGCGTTGCGCTCCGGCTTTGACGCCTTCCTGACTAAGCCCATTAACTTCAAAGACCTCCTTAAACTCATCGAGCAACTCCGAAGTTGATGGCGCGCCACTCGCCGGCAGCAGGCGGCGTGAGCAGAACATGGAACGCCACACCCCAGACCTGATCCTTATCGTCAACGACGCTCCTGATCAACTTGCGCTGGCGAGCATAGTTCTGCGCCAAGCCGGTTACCCGGTCGAGACCGCGAGGGACGGACAAGAGGGCTTAGAGCGCGCCCGTCAACTGTCGCCGGCATTGGTAGTCAGCGACGTGAACATGCCGCGCTTGGACGGCATTGAGTTGTGCCGTGCGCTCCGCGCGGATGAGCACCTGCGCCGCACGCCGGTGCTGCTCGTCAGCGCGCTACGGCGGGATACGGAGAGCGTCGTGGCGGGGTTGGAGGCCGGCGCGGAGGATTATCTCGAAGCGCCTTATGAGCCGCCGCGTTTGGTGGCGAAAGTGACGAGGACGTTGGAGAGAGCGCACGCCGAAGCAGCCCTGCGCGACAGCGAAGAGAAGTTTCGGACGCTCGCGGAAGCGAGCTTTGAGGGTATCCTCATCCATGATCAAGGCCGCATCGTCGAGTGTAATTCGCGGCTGGCCGATTTGTTCGGCTACCGCCCTGCAGAGATGCTCGGCGCGCACTTTCTCAAGTTCACGGCCCCCGAATCGCATGCCGCCTTAACTCACAAGGCCACCACCGGCGATGAACGGCCTGACGAGGCCACCGGCGTCAAACAGGACGGAACGGAGTTTCCCGTCGAGATCGTCGGCAAGAACATCTTCTATCGCGGACGCGAAATGCGCGTCGTCGTGGTGCGCGACTTGACGGCGCGCAAGCGGAACGAAGCGACTCTGCGCGCGCGCACCGAAGCCGACGCCGAGAGCGAGAAGATGCGAAGCCTCGGCCAACTGGCGGCGGGTGTCGCGCATAACTTCAACAACGCGCTGGCTGCGATCCTCGGTCGCACTCAATTGCTGCTGCGCGCCGCGACGGACGAGCAGCTCCGGCGGAGCCTACACGTAATCGAGACGGCTTCGCTCGACGCGGCGGAGATCGTCCGCCGCATCCAGACCTTCTCGCGGCGCGCTCCCGCCGAAACGTCGAGCCGCGTCTCGCTCGCCGCGCTCGTGCAAGACGCGATTCAATTGACGCGCACGCGCTGGGAAAACGAAGCGCGCGCTCACGGCCTGCGCTACGACGTGCGCTTCACAGCTCACGTCACAGCGGATGAAGATTTCATTGCCGCCAATGCCTCAGAACTGCGCGAGGTTTTCGTCAACCTGATCCTCAACGCGCTCGACGCGATGCCGGCGGGCGGCGCGGTCGAAATCACCGAGAGCCAGACGAATGGGGAGATCATGATCGAGGTGCGAGACGAAGGCGCAGGCATCCCGCCAGAATTGCTGGATCGCATCTTCGAGCCGTTCTTCACTACCAAAGGCTCGCAGGGATCGGGTTTGGGTCTGGCCTTAAGCTACAGCGTCATCGACCGGCACGGCGGCACGCTGGGCGTCACCAACCATCCCCCGCACGGCGCGACTTTCACCATTCGCTTTCCCCTCCCGGCGCGAAGGGACCAATCTGCCAATTCACTCGTTCCGGGCGCGCAACTTCCCGCCTACCGCGTGCTGGTCGTGGATGATGATGAAGAGGTGCGGCACGTCTTGGTCGAGCTACTCCAAACTTTGAACCAAGAAGTGACCGGCGCTAGTGATGCCGACGCAGCCCTCGCCGCGCTCGCCGCTGCCCACTTCGACATCCTGCTCACAGACCTCTCGATGCCGCACACCGACGGCCTAACGCTCGCCGCGCATGTCCGCCGCCATGCCCCGCACATCCGAATCATTCTCTCCACCGGCTACGGCCAAAGTCTGCCCGGCAATCCCCTCGGTGCCGGCCTCATCGATTACGCCATCGAAAAACCCTTCGACATCTCCGAAGTCAAAGCTGCGCTGCAAGCCATCGGCGGCCAGCAGTAAGCCACCACACCAAAGGCTCGATTATCACTCGCCGCGAGTCAAGCGTTGCCTTGTGCGGGGAGCGCGGACATCCCGCCCGCCATGGGCGCGAGAGCGCGAATACGCGTTTGTTGCTCGCTCAACGTTGAGTGATCGCGAGACTCGGTTAGCTCGCCGCAGACGAGTTTGGCGGGCGCGACGTCCGCGCTCCCAGCTCAAGCGGCTCTTTTCTGAGCCGGTTGTATCTTTCCCAACCGCCTCAGCTTCATGCTATGTTTTTAACGAAAAGCTCATACTCGGCAAAGGGAATTATTGTTTTCATGGAGGGCATCGAGGAACTCCGCAACAGTGTCACCGGCGAAGCGGCGCGCGCGTCTGAAGCGACTATTAAGCGGCGCGCTCTGGCCGGCGAGCGGGCGCGGGCGTGGTTGTATTTCGGCGTCGGCGCGGTGGTCATAGGGCTGGTCTTCTGGTGGCTGCAATTCTCGACGCGCGCAGTCTGCTGCGGTGATTATGACGGTTACTATCACATCCGTTGGAGCCAATTGCTCTGGGAAGGAATCAAGCGGGGGCAGTTTCCGCCCGCCTTCACGTGGCTCCCGCTGACGACGCTGAACGCGCAGGATTACGTCGATCATCATTTGCTCTTCCACGTGCTGCAAATTCCCTTCACGTGGTTCGGCGATATTCGGCTCGGCGCGAAAGTGTCGGCGGCATTGTTTGCGAGCCTCGCCGTCCTGTCGTGCTTCTGGCTCGTCTTGCGACATCGCATCAGTTACCCGTTCATCTGGCTCTTCGCCCTCTTGGGCTGCTCCGCGCCGTTCCTCTATCGCATGAACATGGCGAAGGCAATGAGCGTCTCCATCGTGCTGCTCGTCACCGGCATACACTTGCTGTTCACGCGCCGCTACGTGTGGCTGCTGCCGCTCGCTTTTGTGTTCACGCTAACTTACGACATGTTCGTGCTGCTCGCGGGCGCGGCGGCGCTGTGGACGGCGGCGCGTCTGTGGGGCGAGCGCCGCTTCGAGTGGCAACCCTTGACATGGACGCTCGCGGGCGTCGCCGCCGGACTCGTCATCAATCCGTACTTCCCGGAAAACGTTCAACTGCTCGTCTCGCACGCGCTGATGAAAGTCCGGGCAACGGATTACTCGGTCGCCGTCGGCAACGAGTGGTACCCTTACGAGAGTTGGGACTTTTTTAGAAACTGCTTCATCGCCTTCGCCGCGATGTTTGCCGGCTACATCGCTTTCCGTTGGGACGAACGCGAACGCGATGAAATTCAACGCGCGCTTTTCTTCCTCGTCTTCTCGACGGGACTGCTGATCGTCAACGCGCGCTGGCGTCGCTTCGCCGAATACTGGCCGCCCTTCGCCGTCCTCTTCGCCGCCTTCTCTTGGCAACCACTTCTCGCCAGCGCACGCGCCAAGCTCAACGAACTGCCGGCGAATGTCCTCGACGATCTGCAACCATTCCTCGACCGGCACGAACGCGCCGAGACCGCCGAGGGGACCAAGCAACAAGACTTGTGGCGCACTGGCGTCGCCTCGTTCATCGGATTACTGCTCGCCATCTCGATGCTCCTCACCGTCTATCGAGAGACCAAAGAGATCGCCGAGAGCGCGCCGCCGGAAGAGTATCGTGCCGCCGCCGAATGGCTACGCCAAAACGTCCCGCCCGGCGAGATTATATTCAACACCGATTGGGACGACTTTCCGAAACTCTTTTACTACGATCCGACGCACGCCTACATCACCGGCCTCGATCCGACCTATCTTTACGACCGCGACCGCGAATTATCGAAGCTCTACGAAGACATCACGCTCGGCAGAGAAAAGAACCCCGGCCCGCCGATCCGCGAACGCTTCGGCGCGCGCTACGTCTTCACCGACAACGCCGAAATCCACAACGACTTTTATGAAAACGCGATGGACAGCGGCTGGTTTGAAGAAGTCTATACGGACAAAGACACCACGATCCTTTTCATCCGCGACCGCCAAGCCGCAACGCCGCCCGCAGAAGATGAAGAAGCAACGGAACAAGAGGCCGCGCCCGACTCAAGCAGCAACCGGTAACAGCACTTCTTTCGCATGCTATATTGAGGCCATCGCAGCAGTGCGGAGGCAAGTCATGGCAAGCCACCCTAAAACATTCCTGACACCGGAAGAATA
>JALZKK010000044.1 GCA_030859285.1 Acidobacteriota bacterium
GCCTTGGAGTCCAGCCGGTCGATCCTTGTGCGAGAGCAAACGGTTGCTGACTTCGAGCAGAACGCGGCGGCCATTCTTGGCGATGATCTCGATCTCATAAATCTCTGCGCTTGCGCCTGCCCGCAACGTATCGACGAAGAGCCGGCGGGAGTTCTGTAAATGATCTGAGGCGACGAGTTGCGAGATATTCATCCGCAACAGTTCGTCGCGCGTGTAGCCGGAGATGTTCTCACCAGCCTTGTTGATCGAGGTCAGGTTTCCGGCCAGATCGATCATGTAGTGAATATCGTTGGCGTTCTCGAACAATTCGCGGTAGCGCTCCTCGCTCTCCCGCAGAGCTTTGTCGGCGTGGCGGCGCGCACGCGCCTCCAACGCCAGCGAAGTCAGGTCTCCGATGGACGCGGCGAACTGTTGTTCGTCGAGCGCCCATTGCCGCATCGCGCCTTTATGCTCGTGGCACACGATCCCGATGGTGCGCCCGCCCAACCGAACCGGCGCGTCCATCATCGAGCCGATG
Source organism: Acidobacteriota bacterium (assembly GCA_030859285.1). GTDB lineage: Bacteria > Acidobacteriota > Blastocatellia > Pyrinomonadales > Pyrinomonadaceae > JACCRA01. Next base: position 518 of record JALZKK010000044.1, read on the forward strand.
CCGAGCGGCTTGAGGTATTTTTCGGTGAAGCCTTTAGTGCGCTCGTCAATGCAGGCTTCGTGCGCCGCCAACACGCGCACGCCCCTGATCTCCTCGAAGTAAGCAGGACAGTCCGCTTCGGTCAGCACGATGCCTTCACAGTGGCGGTCGTCGCCGCGCTCGTAGAGGTCGATGCAATTGATCTGCGTCTGCTCGTCGTTAAAGAGCCAGATGCTGACGCGCTCGATGTCGAGTGTGCGCGAGGCCGTCTCGGTGATCTCTTTGATGGCCGCGTCGAAGTCTTCTCTGTAATAGACGCCGCGCCGGGCGAGGTCGGCGATGGCGGCGTTCTGGCGGCGGAGGCGAACTTCGCTGGCCTTAATGTTTTCTTCCGCCTGCTTGCGCTCCGTGATGTCAACCATCAGCCCGCGCAAACGTCGGACACGCCCTGCTGCATCCTTTTGCAGATAGACGATGCCATGCAGCCAGACGACGCGCCCATCAGCGGCATTGGCGCGATACTCGATCTGATGATCCCTGCCGGCCTCAAGCTCCGTCCGGGTGAAGTTGCCGACACGCTCGCGATCCAATGGGTGAATCAACGCCGTCCAAAACTCCAGCCCTTCGCCGGCCAGCCAACGCTCGACCGGATAGCCGAGAATTTGTTCGGCCTGTGGGCTGACGAAGACGTACCGAAATTTTTCGGGGAGTCCTTCCCAGATAATCGCGTTCAGGCTATGGATTAGCTCTTGATAGTATTTCTCGCTTTCCTCGCTGTCGGCGCAGGTGGCTGCTTCTGGCAGTGAGACAGACGAGAGAGCGACTTGTTGTTGTGTGGCGGAGTCGGGATTGTGGGCAGGCATAGTTATGCTTCCATATTGGGGGAAGGCAAAACAGCTCTGGCTAAACAAAAAAAAGAGAACGGCTAACTGGAAAAATTACGGCGACCGAAATCCTGAATGAGGAAGCGATTGGGGCGGAAAACTCAGGTCGGAGCCGGTATCAGAAATCCAGAAATGCTTTGGCTTGTCATTCCTGTGCGGCATCATTTAACACAGGCCACTGGCTTCTGGCAATGAATTTTTTTCGCCACCCCCGCACGCTTATGCCAATGCCGCGAGCGTATGTGTGAGCGAGCGGAAGATGTCGCGCCCGTCCGACGAGCCGAGCAAATCTTCACAGGCGCGTTCGGGATGCGGCATCAAACCCATCACGTTGCGCTCCCGATTGCAGATGCCGGCGATGTTCGCGCGCGAGCCATTCGGGTTGGCCGCGTCGGTGACGTTCCCTGCGGCGTCGCAATAACGAAAGACGATTCTGTTTTCGCGCTCCAACCCGGCGAGCGTCGCATCGTCGCAGACATAATTGCCCTCGGCGTGCGCGACGGGCAGGCGCAACACTCGTCCTCGTTTCAGTTCGCCGGTGAATGGCGTGTCACTCGTCTCGACGCGGACATGAATATGTTGGCAGATGAAGTGCAGATCACGATTGCGAATCAACGCGCCCGGCAACAACCCCGCCTCCGCGAGAATCTGAAAGCCGTTGCAGATGCCCAAGACGAACCGGCCCTCGGCGGCAAATTGTTTAACGCTTGCCATTACCGGCGAGAAGCGCGCCAACGCGCCCGCGCGCAGGTAATCGCCATATGAAAAACCGCCGGGAATAATCACCGCGTCGTAATCAGTGAGATCAGTTTCCTTATGCCAGATGAAGGAGACCGGCTGGCCGACATGCTTCGAGATCACGTGATACGCATCGTGATCACAGTTCGAGCCGGGGAAGACGATGACGCCGAATTTCATGACTCGATCTCCACGCGATAATCCTCGATCACCGGATTCGACAACACCTCTCGCGCCATCCGCTCGGCAATCTCTCTCGCGCTTTCCCCATTCGCTGCTCCGTCAAGCGCAATCTCAAAATACTTACCCTGCCGCACATCCACGATCCCTTCGTAACCGAGCAACTCAACCGAATGCTGAATCGCCTTGCCCTGCGGATCAAGCACGCCCGCTTTCAGTGTCACGTAAACTTTTGCTTTCATATCGTTCAAAGTTCAAGGTTCAAAGTTCAAGGTTCAAAGTCAAAAGCAGGTTCTCAACTTTGAACCTTGAACTTTGAACTTTGAACTCCATCGAAGACTCGCGCAAAGACCGCGTCCACGTTTCGCAAATAAGTATCGAGCGCGAAGACGTGTTCGACGGCCTCGCGCGTGAGATGCCGGTTGATGTCGGCGTCGGCGAGGACGCGCGTGCGGAAGTCGCCGCCTTCGTCCCAAGTCTTCATGGCGTTGCGTTGGACCCATTCGTAAGCCTGCTCGCGCGCGATGCCGGCTTGCGTCAAGGCCAGCAAGAGTTGACCGCTAAAGACGAGGCCGCGCGTCGCGTTGAGGTTCTCCAACATGCGCGCGGGATAGACGACGAGCGTTTCCAGAAGCGACGCGGCTTTCGCCAGCATGTAGTCGAGGGCGATGGATGCGTCGGGCAACACGACGCGCTCGGCAGACGAGTGCGAGATGTCGCGTTCGTGCCAGAGGGCGACGGATTCGAGTCCCACGACCGCGTAGCCGCGCAGCAGGCGCGCCATGCCACAGAGCCGCTCCGACAAGATCGGATTGCGTTTGTGCGGCATCGCCGACGATCCCTTCTGGCCTTGTTTAAATTTCTCTTCCGCCTCGCGCACTTCCGTTCGCTGCCAGTGGCGCACTTGCAGCGCGAATTTCTCAATCGATGCGGCGACGACGGCCAGCGTGCAGAGATACTCGGCATAATTATCGCGCTGAATGACCTGTGTTGAGACGGGCGCGGGTTTGAGTCCCAGCCGCTCACACACTTTTTCTTCGACGATTGGATCGAGATGCGCGAACGCGCCGACCGCGCCGCTGATCTTGCCGACGGCAACGCCCTCGCGCGCGCGCTCAAGGCGCTCGCGGTTGCGCCGCATCTCGTCGTACCACAGCGCGAAAGTTAGCCCGAACGAAGTCGGCTCCGCGTGGATACCGTGCGTGCGTCCGATCTGCGGCGTCTCCTTGAACTCGAACGCGCGCCGCTTCAACACCACCAGC
>JALZKK010000045.1 GCA_030859285.1 Acidobacteriota bacterium
GTGTGAGACCTGACGCTTCGAGCTGATCGGTGGGTCGGAACACCGCGCCGCCATCGGCGAGGCGTTGGGCGATCTCGAAATTAGTGCGTGCGTCGCCCTTCGTGTCTTCGACGCGACCGAACAGGACGACATCGACGAAAGCGCCACGCAAGCTGAGGAGGCGGGCCAGCGCCGCACCATCGCCGCCGTTGTTGCCGCGCCCGCAGAGAATGAGGATCGATGCGCCGGTGATGGCGTCTGGCAGACACTCCTCAATGGCTTGTGCTGCCGCCCTTGCCGCCGTCTCCATCAGGAGCAGGGAAGGTATTGCGAATTGTTCGGTCGTGAGCCGGTCAATTTCGCGCATGTCTGCCGCTGAAATCACTTTTTGCACGAGGGCGATGATAAAGAGAGGAATGCGGGCGGTCAACGACTAAAGTCAACATGCCGGAAGAGGAGACGACTTGAGCTGGGAGCGCGAACGGCCCGTCCGCTAAGTCGTGCGCCAGCACGCCTCATCGGAGCAGCGCGACTTCGTGCGCGGGGTATCACCTCTCACCGTTTATTCGCACTTTTGCGCTCACGGCGGACGAGCCGTCCGCGCGCCCAGCACGAGATGACTGTTTTTTTATGTCCCAAAAAGAAAAACGCCAGACCGGGCTTTCCGCCCTGAGCCTGCCGCTACTTAAGCCACTCGTCTGTGTTATTTAACTTAAACGCCTAATGAACGATGGCCTCCAGAAAATGCAAAAACATTATTCTTGGTTGATTGACGCCGGGTAGTGGTTCAATGTGAAGAGACAGGCCGCAAGCCCGACCGTGGGGAAGGCGCGAGCCCGCGCCCTTGACGCACGCGCGGGCTTGCGGCCCCGCTCCCCCGCTTGAGCCACTACTTTCTATTCGGGTTTCGCTCCGGCGATGACTTTCTTCGACGTATTGTCGTTGACGACGGCGAGTTCGCGGCGCGCGGTGTCGGCTTCGGTGAGTTGGCCGACGCGCTCATAGAGCAAGACCAATCGTTCAAGCACGATTGGCGATTCGGGTTGGAGACGGCGCGCGGCTTCGAGATGCTTGAGCGCTTCGCGTTCGCGCCGCATGGCTTGGAGGGCGGCGGCGATGTGCAGGCGGGCGGCGAATTCGCCCTTGACCCGCGCCAGAGTTTTATAAGCGTCGTCGTGCTTGCCGAGCCGCCCGTACACGAGCGCGAGGCGTTCGGCGATCTGCGCGTTCGCGGGCGCGCGGCGCGCAGCCTGCTTCAAACGTTTCACAGCCTCTTGCGGCTGATTGTCACGGTAGAGCGAGAAGCCGAGATTGTTGAGCGTCTGCACGTCGTCCGGCGCGACCGAGAGGACGCGCTCGTAAGCCGCGCGCGCTTCTTTGTGCAAACCTTTGCGGTCGTAAGCCAAGCCGAGCAGGTTGTTGGCATCAAGCAAATTCAGCCCTGTGGCGGCGGCGATTGAAAGCTCGGCGATGGCCTGATCGACGTGTCCGTTTGCCAACAGCGCGCGCCCTTGCGAGACGGGATCGCGGGCGACACCTTCGACGAACGGCGCGAACTGAGAGGGTTGTGCTTCCGCGACTGGCGTGGGCAGTGGTGGCGACGCGATTGCTGCTCCCGTCGTCGGGTTGTCTGCTCCTGCGCCGGGCGTGATCGCAGTTGTCACCGAAGTTTCAGATTGCCCGTTCGCCGCTAGAGGCAGGGCAGTCGTCGCGGTGAGTGGTTGTGTGGCATCGCCCGCTGCGGGTTGGCGTTTGGTGTCGGCGTTCTCCACTTTCTCGCTGGCCTTCGCTTTCGCGTTCGACTTGCGCCCACCGCCGAAAAGTTTACCGATGGCACGGAACGGCGCGGCGAGTGCGCGCAGGAAAGACTTGCCGCTCGCTTCTCCGACGGTCGAGGCGTTGAACACCAATACCAGCGTGAGCGCAACAGTTATCAACCGACGCCAAGACATAAACGCATCTCCTTCATTCAACTGGTCTGCTGGTTTACCGACGGCACAGGGGCAAAATAGGTAGGTCTCGCCTCACACAAAGACGCGCCTATTTTAGAGCAATGAGCGCTGGCCTGCAATACCCTCAGAGATTTCCTCATCGGGCGCTCTCGACGAAAACCCGCCGATAGCGTTGGGGAATCGGCACAGCGCGGCGCGTATCAAGGTTCATCGCGACATGAATCAACACCGCGCGGGCGCATAAGGTCTGATCGGCGACGCGCCTCACTTCATATTCAAAGACGGCGGACGCGCGGCCCGTCTGCGAGACGTGAACTTCGATCTCGATCTCGTCGCCATAGATGAGCGGTGCGAAGAATTCCGCTTTGACGTTGACGGTCGGGAAACCGATCCGCTCTTCGGCCAGCAACCGATGATAACTGATCCCGCAACGGACGGCGAAAAATTCTTCGAGCGCGATATGCAGGTAATGAAAGATGTTCGGGTAGTAAACCAACCCCGCTGGGTCTGTATCGCCGAAGCGGACGATGATGCGTGTTGAAAAAGGCATGATCAAAATTGCGGATGGCGGATGGCGGATTGGAAGACAAAAGGCAGATTGTGGATTGAAGGCGCGTCTTCCGATCAATCCGCCATCCGCCATCCGCCATCCGCAATCTGCTTGAGTTGCTTGCGGTCTATCTTGCCGCGATCATTTTTCGGAAGCGACGTGGCGAACTCGATCCAGCGTGGGTATTTGTAGAGCGCGAGGCGCGTCTTGACGAACGCTTTCAAGGTTTCGGCTAACTCGTCGCCGGGAATGAAGCCCGCGCGCGGGACGACGAAGGCTTTCGGCTTGATGAGGCCGTCGCACGCGTCGTGGCCGATGACGGCGCACTCTGCGACCGCCTCGTGTTGCAGCAGGCAATTCTCGATCTCAATGGGCGCGACATAGACGCCGGAAACTTTCAGCATATCGTCCGTGCGCCCGTGATACCAATAATAACCTTCGGCATCGACATGGAACTGGTCCCCTGTAGTACACCAATCGCCCGCGAAAGTCTCTTTCGATTTTTCGTGCGCCTGCCAGTAACACAAAGCCGCCGAGTCGCCTTTAATTTTCAAAGTCCCCATCTCGCCGGTCGGGACTTCCCGGCCTTTGGCATCAATGATCAGCGCTTCATAGCCCTCGACGATCCGACCCAGACTGCCCGGCTTCACATCGCCCAGACGGTTCGTGATGTAGATATGGAACATCTCCGCCGAGCCGATACCGTCCAAGATTTCGACGCCGAAGGTTTTCATCCAACGCTCATACAATTCGCGAGGCAACGCTTCGCCCGCTGACAAGCAAAAACGCAGGCTCGACAAATCTCTTTGAGCCGCACCTTCCGTATTGAGCATCCCGTTGATCATCGTCGGCACGCTCGTCAAGATGGTCGGGCGGTAATGCTCGATCATCTCGAACAGTTTTTCCGGCGTCGAACGCTCACTAAACAACGCTGTCGCCCCGCCGACCGCGAAGGGGAAAAGCAGATTGGTCCCCGTCGCGTAGCCGAAGAACAGCTTCGGTACGGAGACCGTCAGATCGTTTTCGTTAATTCCCAAAACGCGCTTGGCATACATTTCGGTGTTGTACGGCAGATCGTGATGCAAATGCACCGCGCCCTTCGGATGTCCCGTCGAACCCGACGTGAACAACCAGATCGCGATGTCGTCCCGGCGCGTATCGGCGGGCTGTAGTTCATCCGGCATCGCTTTCGTCGCCTGTGCGAACGACACGAACTCGCCGTGATTCTCGCCTACCACCAGCACGTTTTTTAAGTAACGCGCCCCGCGCGCCGCTTCTGCAAATGTCTCCAACAGCGACTCATGAATCACCGCCACCTGCGCCCGCGTGTATTCGAGGTAATAATTATAATCCGCCGCCGGCAGCAGCGGATTGACCATCGTTATTACCGCCCCGATCCGGCTCGCCCCGAACCAAGTCCACACAAACTCCGGGCTGTCCGGCAATACGAGCAAGACGCGGTCTTCCACCTCGACGCCCGCCTCGCGCAGCGCGCCGCCCGCGCGATTCGCCGCGCGCACCGCTTCGCCGTAGGTGTACGTCTCATTCCTGTAATACAGACACGTCTTGCCTTCGCGCCCTTCCTCGACGTTGTGGTAGAGGAAGTAGTCGGCCATGTTGAAGTGTTCGGGAAATTCAGCGTTCATGTTCGGAAGAAGCGGGCCACGCCGATCAGGATGTTGCTGTGTGAAAGCAACCGCATTTTATCTCAACGAGTGGCGCGAAGAGAAAACATCAGCGGCGGCGTTACGTCGTCGTTCTTGAGTTGAAATTTATCAGGCACAATTTCTTCGAGCGAAGGCCACGTCTGATATGAGCTGAAAGGAAACTCATGCACGAATTCGAGGCGCAGCCCGGCACGCAGCACGGCGTTGATTACGTCACTGAGACTGTGCGCCCAGTTGTATTCCGCGTGCGTGAAATCGGCATTCGGCGCGGCGTAAGACCCTTGCGCCTGCAACTCAATCGGTTTCGACGTATGGAAGTAAGCGTACTTGAAAGTTGTTCCATCATCGTCGAGCATGGAAGCGAACGGGTGAAATTCGACGGTGTAGAACGTGCCACCGGGTTTCAAATAGTGTGCGACGATCTCGGCCCAGCGGTCGAGGTCAGGCAGCCAACTCAGAACGCCGTAGGAAGTGAAGACGATGTCGAACTCGCCTTCAAGCGCTCGCGGCAGATCGTAAAGATTGGAACAGATGAAGTCGGCAGGGAGGTGTAACTCTGCGCTCAACGAACGGGCGAGCGCGACGGCTGCGGCAGAAAAATCAACACCCGTCACGCGTGCGCCCAAGCGCGCCCACGAGAGCGTGTCTATCCCAAAGTGGCATTGCAGATGCAGCAGCGTCCGGCCCGCGACCTCGCCCAACTCCTCCAGCTCGATAGGCTTCAGAGACGAGCGGCCCGCCTTGAAATTGTCGAGATCATAAAACGCCGACTTCTCGTGCAGCCGCGTCCATCCGTTCCAGAGCGAGCGGTTGCTTTCTAAAAACTCGTTCATTGTTGATGTCCGGCGAACGGACAGCCCATCGCGCCGTGCTTCGTGTCGAGGTAGGTACGCGCTTCCCACAGTTCGGGAAAGAATTTGTGATCGAGCGTGGTGTTTAAGTAGCCAACGCCTTCGGAGCCGCCCGTGCCGCGCTTCGCGCCGACCATGCGTTCGACCATGCGGACATGATGCGCGCGCCAGAGTTGAATCTGTTCGTCGTGGGCGATCAGCATTTCGGCGAGTTGGAATTCTTCGGTACGCTCTTCAAAGTGCGTCAGGACTTCGAGGACGGCGCGGGTGCGTCGCCCGTAGAGTTTCAATTGTTCGTCCTTCGATAACAAAAGATCGGCGGCGGGAGCATCGAGTCCGCGCCGGCGCAGGAGGGCGTAAAAAGCATCGGCGAGCGACGGCGCATCGAACCGCGTCTGCAACCTTCCAGCAGCAAATTCGTCGTCGCGGAAATTATGGATCATCCCTTCGTCTTTCAACCCGGAAGCGAATTCGATCTCGCGAAACTGCATCGACTGAAAACCACTCGCCGGGTTCAACTCGTCGCGGAAGCCGAGAAAACTGATCGGCGTCATCGTCTCGAGGATGTGAATTTGGTTGACCAGCACCTTCTCAATCTCGACGACGCGTGCCAGCGCACGAGCGGCGGCGAAGGCGCGATCCTCGTTCATGAAAATGATGCTCGCGTCAATCTCATGGAGAATTTGTTTGAACCACAACTCGTAAGTCTGATGGATCGTGATGAACAGCAGTTCGTCGTGATGCGCCGGATCGGAGAGACACTCTTGCAGCCCGATCAGATCGGGGACGCGCAGATATTTGTTGTATGAGAGCGGCGCTTGCTGGCCGTATTCTTTAGCCATAATAAAAACGAAGAGCCGGATGAAGGCAAGTCAAATTTCGCTGATGCTGCGGATCAACGATCAGCGCGACAACAAACTCTGCGTCTCCGGCCTCGTCATCGCCCACAGAGTATAAATTCCCAACGCCGTGCCGAAGGGGAAATTGAGCAGGCTGATGCAACCGACGATCAGGGCGAGCAGCCTCGACCACGAGCGCCGTTTGAGCAGCCCGATTCCGGCGGCGAGGCTGGGCAGGGACAAAATCGCGATCAGAAGAGCAACGAAAAAACCGACGCCGGACGTGACGGCAATCGCTTCCCGGTCGCCTGAGAGCAGCCCGCCGCCGACGACCGAGACGAAAACGATCACTGCCGCCAATAAGCCCAGCGCGCCGAAAACGATGTAGAGTGCGCCGAGAATGGAAATGTGTTGTTGCATCTGTTCACCTCAGAGTTGTGGAAATTGTAGAAAGCCTCTCTAACCTTTCTTCCTCAGCAAAAACCTTTACAGCAAATTCATCAAAACGCCGCGCCCGCCGCTTCGTGCGCGGCATAGGCGCGCGTGTCGATGATGTCGCGGATGGCGTTAACAGCAATCTCTAACTCTTCGTCCGTCGTGTAAAAGTGCGGCGAGATGCGAATGCCCGCGCCGGGCCGGTAATCGACGATGATCTCGCGGCGGACGAGTTCTTGCGTGACTGCTGCCGCGTGTTCGACGGCGATGGTGATCGTGCCGCCGCGCTGATTGGGATCGAGCGGGCTGGTCACTTTTAAGTCTGCGGCTTCGGCCAACTCAAATAGCTTTTGCGTCTGGCGCACGCTCTTGGCGCGGATCGCCGGAACGCCGATCTCGTTGATGATGCGGTAGCCGGAACGCGCCGCGTAGAGCGCGGGGATCGCGGGCGAGCCGTGCAGGAAACGCGCGATGCCGGGCGCGTAACGCAAGTCGCTCGCGAATGCGAATGGC